>JAFQOM010000025.1 GCA_017403205.1 Clostridia bacterium
CCTAAATAGTTTGAAAGTATACCAAAAATAAAAATTCCCGAAAAATTTAAAACAACAAAAGTGTTTAAATATTTGTTTAAGCGCAAGTGGGAAAAGTTTGCCCAAAGTACGTAAGTGCAAAATATTTCTAAAGTTAAAGCAATGAGCAAAGTATTTATATTTTGTGCACATATGCACATCATAAAAGCACTTTGTAAAAATAGCGCAAAAGAATAAAACAGTTTATATTTATTTAAAATAGCACTTTTTGCCATAACAAGACAAATAAAAACAACAAGTGCAAAAACTGTGCAAAATATTGAACTCATTATATCTAGTGCAAAAAGTTGTGCTTTTGTATCGTAGCTAAATTGAAAATTTAAGTTGTAATTCAAGGGGAAAAGAGTGCAGTATAAAAAATAAAACCCGCTGAACCATTTTGCAAATCGTCTTATTACTATTGCGTTTTTCTTAAAAATTCCGATATAAATTATAATTCCGGCAATAAGCGGGGCAAAAATTAAGGCATAAACATTTAAAAAAACATGTGTGTGAAGTAGTTCAAACATTATATGCCTCCTTTAAAAATGATAATGACAATAATTAAAATCATAAGCATAAGCCACCAAAAAATAGTGCTTATATTTTTACTGATTTCTTTTGATTGAATGTTTGTAAAAATATAAGAAAATATTCTTGTAAGAAATTTTGGAATTTTATAAATAAAAGAGATAATCAGATTTTCAATAAAACCAAAAATTGAACCTAGGAAACTTATAAAGTCCTCAAAAATAAATTTTAAGAAATAATCCATTCCAAAACGGTCTTTTGCTATTCTTCTCAAAGAGCGTATGCTAAGTGAGTTTAAATGATGTGTAAAATAAATTTTATATGAAATGTAGTATCCTAAAATGCAAAGTACAAAAGCCCCAAGCATTAAAAATGGATTTAATTGAGTTTGTACATTTGTTGAAACCGATAAAAATTTATCAATATAATCTTTAATTAAAAAACCTGTTGCAATTGTTATCACACTTAGGGTGAATATTGAAAAATTCATCAATCTTGACGGTTTTGTAACCTCGTAAGAGCCTTTATATTCGCCCTCAAAAGTTCTAAAGTAAAGTCTAAAAATATAAAATGCACTCAAAAAACCGACAACCAAAAGTACAAAAACAAAGAAAAACTCGTTTTGGTTTTGAAGTTCTGCAAGTAGTTTATTTTTAGAATAAAACCCGCTAAACATTATTGTTGAAAGCGAAATTGCACCGATTAAAAATTGAAATGCTACAGTTGGAAGCTTGCTTCTCAACCCGCCTAAAAATCTTATATTTTCTTGTCCGCCACAAGAATTGCTTACTGTATCCATACAAAAAGCTATAAGGGACAGTGAAAGACTAAAACAAATCAAGTGAAAAATTGAAGCCGAATATAATTTAAAACCCATTGCAAAAATACAAACGCTAATTTGAGAAACCGCACCCCAGGCAAGAATTTTTTTGAATTCAGTTTCTTTTAATGCAACAAGTGCTCCTAAAATTGCGCCAATTGCGCCCACTATTTTTAAAATTTCAAATGTTATGGGTACTAAATTCATTAACGGGTAAATTCTTGCTATTAAATAAACTCCTTCCCCCAAAACAATTGGCGACAAAAACAGTATAAAAGCCGGATTGGGCGCATTTGAGCAAAGGTGTAATTTTGAGCAAAAAGGAAAGCCAAAGGCACGAATTAGCGCACCCCAAATAAAAAGCAAGCTTATAAGACTAAATAATACAGGGTTTAAGCCTGCGAAAGAATAAAGCCCTATTGAATTAATGTTGTTGTAACCAAGTGTCGGTATAGTAAAAATGTCACTAACAAGGGATGAAAAATATAAAAATACAATCACTGCGATGAATAATAAGGCGTCAGAAAAAACATTAACTTGCCAAACTTTTTTTGAATCGCTTTGAGCTATCGGTTTTTGAAAATAAAAATTTGCGAAAAAATATTGCATAAGTCCTAATGTGGTTAAAAACACAAAACTTTGCACCAGATTTGAACTTATAAAAAAACCCGTTGTGAAAAATTGCATTAAGCTTAAGTAGATATAAAATCTTTCAAATCCCTGAGGGTTCTTCCTAAAGTACTTATAGGAAGATAAATTAATAAGTAAGAATATTAAACTTGCAAGGCATACAAAAATAAGAGCAAGGTTATCAATGTAAAAACCAAAATATATAATTATCTCTTTTATTATATAGATTGGCAAGTTATCTTCTAAAATAAAACCGCGATAGGTTATTGCGTATTGAGCCAAAAGCGATGTTAAACCAAAACAAACAAGGGATGATAAAAGATTTAAGCCATAAAAAACCTTTCTTGGGGGTTTAGTTGGTAA
>JAFQOM010000026.1 GCA_017403205.1 Clostridia bacterium
AATATAATTACATTATTTTCTTTTGCAAGTTTAAATAATTCGCTACCATTTTTTGCTAATAATTCTTTGTTTGCAGTTACAATGTGTTTACCATTTTTGATCGCTGTTGTTAAAATATCAAAAGTTGGATTAACTCCGCCAGCAACTTCTATTACAACATCAATTTCTGGATTATTAACAATTTGGTATGGGTCATCTGTTAATAAACTTTCATTAAAATTTTCAATATTTCTTTTTTTATTGATGTTTTTTACTGCAATTTTTTTGATTTCAATTTTATCAAATGATTGCAATACATTGTACACTCCAGTACCAACAGTACCGAAACCAATAATTCCGACTTTTAGTGCTTTCATAATATCTCCGATAGTTTAATATAAAACAATTAAACCACAATTTTTAATAAAAAACACCTTGTAAATTAATACTTTTGAAACCATTGTAAACAAATGTAACAAAAATAACTTTCTCTGAATTTCACTTTTTTAAAATGTTTTTATATACATGTAAGCACGATATGAGGAATTAAGAGATGGCAAACTTTTTATTTTTAACAGGTGGCAATAGCAACAGTGGTAGCGCATATCAATTATTTGCTTCTTGTAGAAATCAAGGTGGCGAAACAGCTGGTTCTGTTGCATATGATTCTTCAGTTCGTACTTTTGGTGGTGAAACAGCTGGTTCAATAGCTTCTTCATCAACTGGATGTTCAAGTGTATCTTCTAGCTCTTGCAGTTTTTCTGCAATTGCATAATTTGTCTATAGTTCCCAAAACAAAAGAGATGCCTTTTAGGCATCTCTTTTTGTATTTGTTTTACGTTTATTCAGCTGATTTCATAGCTGCATAACAGTCTTTACAATATACTTCTTTTCCTTCGATTGGTTTGAATGGAACTTTTGTTTGACATCCACATTTAGAACAAGTTACTTCGAAAAGTTTTTTTCTATTTTTTTGTCTTCTGTTTTTTCTGCATTCAGGACAACGTTTTGGTTTGTTTACAAGTCCTTTTGTGGCATAGAATTCTTGTTCTCCTGCTGTAAACACAAATTCACTTCCGCAATCTTCGCAAATAAGCTTTTCGTCTTCGTACATTTTGGTATTCTCCTTAATTTGGGTAATGCTTGTAAATAATTTGCGATAGGAATAAAAAGTTTTATTACTAAATAGTTATCTACAGAAAATATTGTATAATTTTAGTTTAGATTTAGCAAGAATAAATTGTAGAAGTATTTCCAATGTATATTGTTAAGATATGTAAAAGTTTTGAAAATTAAGACTGTCATGTAGCAACAATATTGTTTTAGGATATTTATGTCTACAGGTATGCATTACTGTGAGGGACAATGGTCAATAAAGTAGGGGTACAAAATTATAACATTTATGGCACTAGAAAAGCCGTATCTTTTGGTAAAGAAGAAAAGAAAAAAGGTAGCGAGTGCGAAAATCACGACATGCTTTTGGTCGGTGAAAATAAAAAGAGCTCTGTTGCAATAACTGCGGAGAAATTGAAAAATGCATTTACTACATATCCGGCAAAGGGTTTAGCGGGCAGTAAGAACGCCAATTTCTACGAATTTTTAACAATGGGCATGGTTCCATATTTAACTGGTAGTGCTGCAATGATTGGTGTATTTAATTATGCTTCAAAATTCTTTAATACTCCTGCAATGAAAAGTGCCTCAAAATTGGGTAAAAAGATGGGGATTGGTGTTTTATTCTATGGTTTAGGTAAAACAATCTCTAAGAAATTTATTGAAACTCCTTTGGCTCTTAAATATAACATTAAGAATGTACCTTACATAAAAATGGTGCATGAGTTACCTGAGAAAAGAAATAAAGATAATTTAGTTACATATGAATATCATAAAGCCTTTGAAAGTGTGGATTTTC
>JAFQOM010000027.1 GCA_017403205.1 Clostridia bacterium
GCATGATTTAAACAAAATTTGTGGCTAAAAACTGTTTTTGTCGATTTGCACAATAAAAAATGTTTTATTGATTGTTGTTGCTTTTTAAATAAAACAAGGAGGTGAGATGTGAATAAAAAACACACTATAAAAAGTTTGTCAAAAAAATATGAAGATGATGAGATTGGCAACCAAAATATGCTAAAAAGAATTTTAACTAAAAAGGCAAGAGGTTTTGTTTTGGAAGAAATTAGTGAAGAGTATAGTGTTGATGAGAATGAAAAACTTAGACTAGTTAAGCGAAAAATAACTTCTAAAGAAATTGCACCAGATATTATGGCTGTAAAGGCATTAACTGAGTTGAATTTTTTTGATGAAAATATTTATAAAGATATGTCTTATGAAGAATTAGAAAAAGAAAAACAAAAATTATTAGATTTGTTAAAACAGCAAGATATTTAAAAGGGGGTTAAAATGGAAATTAAAGATTATAATGGCGTAAGTCTTTGTTTTGGTTGCAAGCAAAAATTAACAGATGGTTTTGAAATTGATTTAGATAAGCGTTTTTTTAATAATATAAAAATATGCAAGAATTGCGCTAAACTTTTATATTTTAAGTTAGGGCAAAAATTGATACCTAAAAGCCCTAAAAATATATTTAATGAATTTAAAAATAAAAAGAGTGATTAAATGTAAAATATATCAGCTCTTTTTTTGTTTAATTAAAAACAAAAGGATGGAACTATGAAAAAAAATTATAAAGAAGATTTGATTGAAGAAGTAAAGCAAGATTTTTTAAAACGTCAAAAGGAAAGAAAGTCTTTTGAAAATATTTGGAGATTGAACTCTAATTTTTATATGGGAAACCAATATTCAAGCATTAATTCTTTAGGAGATATTGAAGAATATGATAAAAAGTTTTTTTGGCAAGAAAGAGAAGTTTTTAATCATATTGCACCAATTATTGAGGCTAGATTATCAAAACTATCTACAGTTAGGCCAAAGATGAACGTTTTGCCTGTTTCGGCTGAAGAAAATGATTTAAAAGTTGCAAAGTTAAGTAGTGATATTTTGAAGGGGGCTTATCAAAAATTAGAATTAAACAAGCTTATTATTAATGCAACAGAATGGAGTGAAATAACAGGTACTAGTTTTTATAAAATTGTTTGGAATTCTAATTTAGGTAAAGCGGTTTATTTAGATGATAAATCAAAAATAAGAGAGGGTGAGATAGAAGTTTGTGTTGTGCCTCCTTATGAAATATTTCCAGACAGCAGCAGTTGTAGTGGCCTTGAAGATTGTGCAAGTTTGATTCATGCAAAAGCATATAGCGTTAAGGATATTAAAAATATTTGGGGTGTTGATGTAGAGGGTAAAGATGTTGATGTTTTTTCGCTTGGCCAAGTAGGTAATGTTGGTGGTTTAGGCTATAGAGGACAAACAAGTGCTGTAGAAAACAGTATAAAACACAATCAAGCAATTGTTATAGAGAGATATGAAGCACCAAGTTCAGAATTTAAAAATGGCAGATTGATTATAGTTTGTGAAGATAAATTATTGTTTTGTGGAGATTTGCCATATGTTAACTTATTTGAAGAAAAAAGAGGTTTTCCTTTTGTAAGGCAAGTAAGCATTAATGAGCCAGGATGTTTTTGGGGAACAAGTGTTATACAACGAATTATTCCTATTCAACGTAGTTATAATGCTGTAAAAAATAGAAAACATGAATGTTTAAACAGGCTTTCTATGGGTGTGTTGACTGTTGAAGATGGTAGTGTTGATATAGAAAATTTAGAAGAGGAAGGTTTAAGCCCTGGCAAGGTATTGATATATAGACAGGGTAGTAATGCCCCTAAAATGATGGAATGCGAACAATTGCCAACTGATTTTGATAGTGAAGAAGAAAAATTGTTGAGTGAATTTGCGGAAATAGGTGGTGTTAGTGGGCTTGTCTCTAGTTCTACTTGGAGTAGAAATCTTAGCGGTACAGCATTGGAGTTGTTGCTAGAGCAAGACAGAACAAAATTAAATATAACAAGCGATAATATAAAAAATGCGGTTAAAGAACTTGCAAGGCATATTTTAAAACTTTATAAGCAGTTTGCAGTAACACCAAGATTGTTTAAAATTTCTAATTCAAATGGAAAAACAGATGTAATATATTGGAAAAATTCTGATATTACAAGTAATGAAATTGTTTTGGATACTCAAAGTGAGTTGGGCGAAAGTTTAAGTGTAAAAAGAGATCAAATTTTAAAACTGATGTCTGCTGGTTTGCTGCAAGATGACAACGGAAAAATGAGCAGCGCTTTAAGAGTAAAAATTCTTGAATTATTTGGTTTGGGAGTTTGGGAAGGGAGCACAGATGAAGATGTTTTACAGAAAAACTATGCTGACAGAGAAAATTTGCTTTTAATATCAAACAGAGAACTTGTTGAAGTTTGTGAAATTGATAATCACGATATTCATATTTCTAGACACATATCATTTATGTTAGAAAATGAGTTTTTTGAATTAAAACAAAAAAATCCTTTAATAAAAGATGTGTTTTTGTCACACATAAGACAACATAAGCAAAGTATTAAAGGTGAATAAAATTTTAGGAGTTTTTATGAATAATTTATTAAAAGATTTGGAACAACCACAAGAACCAGAAAATAACAGCCAAGTTAGTGATACTAAAGAAGAAGATATGGGGGTGGAGGAATCTGGTGTTTTAGGCTCCAAATTAAAAAAATTTAAAGATGTTGATGCTTTGGTTAATGCATATAATAATTTGCAAAGCGATTATACAAAAAAGTGTCAAGCCTTATCAAGCTTGCAAAAGAGGGTTGATGAACAAGGTTCAGCTCAACAAGTTTTACAACAATTGCAGGATAAGGCAAAATTGTTTTTTGAGGGCAATTCAAAGGCACAAGATTTTTCAAATGAAATTGCTGAACTTATTTTTAATGACGAAAAAATAAAAAACAGCAACAATCCTTTTGAAGATGCTTGGGGTGAAGTTGCCAAGAAAAACGTTGTAAGCAAAAATGATTTAGTGCGCGATGAAGAGTTTTTGCAAAATTATATTTTTAACAATGAATCAATTAAAAATAAAATTGTTA
>JAFQOM010000004.1 GCA_017403205.1 Clostridia bacterium
ACAATGTACCTGGAGTATCAAGTAGTGTTAAGCCATCGTCAACTACTACCCATTGTTTACCCTTTGTAACTCCTGGCTTATTACCAGTTATTGTTTTTGCTCTTTTACAAAAGTTGTTTATAAGAGTGCTTTTGCCAACGTTAGGAACACCCAACACCATTGCTTTGATTGAATAATTTAGTCCCTTTAATTTTTTTTGTTCTGTTTTATCCTTAAGCAAATTAGTTGCTTTAGAATATAAGAATTTGCTTGAGTTTGATTGAGTACTATTTATTGATACTGCAATAGAGTTTTGTGTTGTAAGTTGTTTTTTAAATTTTTCTAATTTTGCCTCATCCACGAAATCAGCTTTAGTCAAAACATAAATAATTTTTTTGTTGCCCGCTAACTTAGATAGTTTTGGGTTTAAACATGAAATTGGGGCTCTAGAATCTAAACAATAAAAAATTAAATCAACAAACTTAATTTCTTTTTCCATTACCCTTAAAGCTTTGGTCATATGACCAGGAAACCATTGAATAGACATACTTGTAATTCAACCCCCTTTTAACTTAATCTAAACCTAATTATCTTTAATTAAATCAGGCCTACGCTTTTGTGTTATTTCTATAGATTTTTCTCTACGCCACTTTGCTATTTCCTGATGGTTGCCATTTAGTAGCACTTCAGGAACACTTTTGCCCATAAAAAGACTTGGTCTTGTATATTGAGGATATTCCAACAAATTTGAAGAAAAACTTTCTTCGCTTGTCGTTTCACTATTTCCCAAAACATTTGGAATATATCTGGCAACAGCATCTACTAAAACCATTGCTGGCAACTCTCCTCCCGTTAAAACATAGTCTCCAATAGAAATTTCTTCATCAACACACAACTCAATAATGCGCTCATCTATGCCTTCATAGTGTCCGCAAAGCAAAATCAAATGATCATAATTTTTTGATAAATTTTCTACCTTTTTTTGGCTTAATGTTGCCCCTTTAGGAGATAAATATACCACATGACTATTTTCTTTTTTAACACTCATAATAGCATCATAAAGTGGCTGTGGGGTCATAACCATGCCTGCACCACCGCCATAGCTATAATCATCACATCTTTTGTTGTTGTCTAAGCTAAAGTCTCTAATATTGATACATTTTATTTCAATTAGGTTATTTTTTTGAGCGCGTGCCAAAATACTGTGGTTAAGAGCTTCAAACATCTCTGGAAAAAGTGTTAAAATATCTATTTTCATATTAACACCTCTTGTAGTAAATCCTTAAAAACAACTATCTTTTTGTTTGTAATATCAACATCCTTTAATATGCGTTTTAAAAAAGGAAAACTTCTTATTACACCTCCTAACAATATATTTATTGTTGGAACAGCACCATATTTTTCTACACTTTCTATATACCCCAAAATTTTGTCATTTTCATCTACAACACAGCAATTCTCTAAATCTGAAATATAATATTCATCCTCTGGTTGTTGTGTTGAAGAAGGCCTTTCAACTTGTAGTATTTTATTTCTAAAAAGCTCTGCATCATTTCTTGTTAAAATTTCATTGGTTTGTATATATGCATATTTTTGTTGGATTCTAATTGATTTAACCGTATAAGTATTGTTATCAATTTCAAAAGATTTTTGTTTTTTTACAAAGTCAAAGTCTGAAGTAAAAAGTTCAACTTTAATCTCACCCTTTATACCTTGAGGTTTTAAAACTTTTGCAATTTGTAATTTACTCATTTTTTAAACTAACCCTTTATTTAATTTTAAAAATATATTTTTTTGGTTGTTTAAATGAAGCTGAATGCAAAATTGACCTAATAGCTTGTGCTACTTTGCCATTTTTGCCGATAATTTTGCCTGTATCTTGAGGATTAACACTAACCTCAATAACAACAGTGCTTTCTTCTTCTCTTGAAGAAATCTTTACAGATTCTTTGTCTTCTACAAGATTAGAAACAATGTATTTAATTAGTTCTTCCATCAAAATTACCCCTTTTATAGTTTAAATCTTTTAATTATTTAAAACTATTAAGCCTTTTTAGCGTCTTTCTTTTTTGGAGTAACTTTTTTGCTTGTATAATGTTTAGCATTTTCTACAACACCAGCTTTAACAAGAAGTGTTCTTGCTGTTTCTGTAGGTTGAGCGCCATTTTTAATCCAAGTTAAAGTTTTTTCTTTGTCAATTTTAAGATTATCTTTTTCTACAAGTGGGTTGAAATAACCTAAATTTTCGATAACCTTGCCATCTCTAGATGTTCTAGCATCTGCAACTACAACTCTGTAGAATGGGCTTTTTTTGTCTCCTAATCTTGTAAGTCTAATTTTTACTGCCATTTTTTGTTTTCTCCTTTATATTTTTCTTTTATTATTAAAAATTTTTTTAAAAATAATTAAGTCAAACTATTGTTAGTTAACTTAATTTTAAGTTTTCTCATTTAAAAACCTAAAATTAAATTAACTATTTTAATTTTTTCTTAATATATCTTTTAAAAATTTTAAAAAAACATTTTAATTTAGTAAATTTTATCTAAAAAAACGTTTAAGTGCTCCACCGCCACTTTTCATTTGCTTCATCATCATTTTTGACTGTTCAAATTGTTTTAAAAGCCTATTCACATCTTGAATTTGTGTGCCACTGCCATCAGCAATTCTTCTTTTTTGGCTGCTTTTAATTAAGTCTGGGTTTCTTCTTTCTTTTTTAGTCATGCTCTGAATTATAGCCTTATTTTTAGCCAATTCTGATTCGTCAATTTGGGCGCCTTTTAATTTACTTGATAACCCTGGTATCATTCCAATAAGGTCATTAATATTGCCCATTTTGTTTATGTTTTCCATTTGACTTAAATAATCTTCAAAGGTAAAGCTATTTTCTTTAAACTTCTTTTCAAGTTGTTTTGCCTCATCTTCTGTTACTGCGTTTTGGGCCTTTTCAATAAGTGTTAAAACATCGCCCATACCCAAAATTCTTGATGCCATTCTATCTGGGTGGAAAGGTTCGATGTCCCCTTGTTTTTCGCCAATACCGCAAAATTTAATAGGTTTTTTAACTACTTCACAAAGGCTAAGTGCTGAACCGCCTCTTGTGTCGCCATCTAACTTTGTAAGAATAATACCTGTTATGTCAAGATCATTGTTAAATTGCTCTGCCACATTAACAGATTCTTGACCGTTCATAGCGTCTACAACAAGCAATATTTCTGTAGGTTTAATTTCCTTTTTTAAGGTTTTAAGTTCTTCCATCAATTCTTGATTAATAGAAAGCCTACCAGCAGTATCAACAATCAAAGTATCATACATTTTTTTATTTGCATATTCTATAGCTTGTTTACATGTCTTTGTTGGGTTTTGTGTACCCTTTTCAAAAACCTCTACGTTAGCTGTTTTGCCTACAACCTGAAGTTGATTTATAGCAGCAGGTCTATAAATATCACAAGCCACAAGCATTGGTTTTTTACCTTGAGATTTTAATAAACTTGCCAATTTGCCGCTCATTGTAGTTTTACCACTACCTTGCAAACCACAAAGCATAATAATTGTTGGTAAACTTGGTGAAACCGCCAATTTTGAATTAGTGTTGCCCATTAATGCAACCAACTCATCTTTAACAATTTTTATAACTTGTTGGCCAGGAGTTAAGCTTTTTAAAACTTCCTCACCAATAGCTTTTTCTGAAACTCGTGCAATAAAGTTCTTTGCAACCAAAAAATTAACATCAGCTTCTAAAAGAGCTACTCTAATTTCACGCATTGCTTCCTTAATTTCTAACTCTGTTAGTTTGCCACGTTTAGTTAAATGTGAAAAAATGTGATTAAGTCTAAGAGACAAGTTTGAAAACATACCCATATTATAAAACCTCCAAAATACTAATCAAATTTTTTTCTACCTGCTCTTTTTTATTTTTTTTTAAAAGAACAATTGAGTCGTTAATTTTTTGTTTAACAGACTCAAACTTTTTAAGCAAACCCAACTTTTGTTCATAACCTTCTAAAACTTTAAATGTTCTTTTTAAAAGATCATTTACAGCTTGTCTTGATGAATTATACTCTGCTGCTAATTCACTAATAGATAAGTTTTTATCTAAAAAATCTACTAATAATTTTTGCTGCTTTTCGGTTAAAAGTTCACTATAAACTTCGCAAAGCAAACT
>JAFQOM010000028.1 GCA_017403205.1 Clostridia bacterium
TGGCGAATACTTCCAATTTTATACATTTGACCACTAATCATTTCAGAAGTTCTTTCTTTTTTTTCTACATTCTTATAACGTTTAATCAATTCTTTTTCTAATGTATCAATTTTTTCACTTGTTTTTAATCTAAATATTAAGAGTGATAAGATAAATCCAATAGAAAAAATTATAACAAATTTAGTATAATCTAATTTAAATATATAATACCATATAATTGACAAAACAGCAGAACAAATTAAAAAAATTAATAGGTATATAGCTCTTTTACCAATCTTTTTTTGATTCATAACATCACCATTTTTACTATATCACATATAATAATCGTTTTCAAGAATTACAACAACTTCAGACACCTATTTTACACATAATTAAGTGATATCTAATTAATAAAAAAATTGCTCCAAAAAAGAGCAAAAAAAAATACCTAAAAAGACTACTTTTTGGTCTTGTTTGAAAATAGTTTTTTAGTAAAACAAGACCAAAAACAAGACCAAAATGATTTTAGACATTCAAAAACCCTTGAAAAACAAGGGTAAATCACAAAATGGTGACCCGTACGGGACTTAACACCGTCAATTTTGCAGAAACCCTTATTTTACAAGGGTTCCTTTTATTTTCAATAGCAAAAGCACTGCCAAAATATCACCTTTTTCCCATCTTTTTGTCTGAAATAGAGGTTTCTTTGCAACAAAAACAAGATCAAAATTTCAATTTTACCAAAATGGTGCCAAATTCACTCACCAAAAGTGGTGACCCTCAAAAGTAACACCATAGTTTTTATATAAATAGAGTAATGCAAAAAAAATATAACAAACAAAAAAATCTCTTTTGAGATTTTTTAAGTTAGCCTATAACTTTTTTAAAGTCTTAATTGTTTTTTGTTGTAATAATGGTTTAGCAAATGTTTCCTCAAAACTTAAAATACTATTTTTATATCTATTATATGCTTCTTTATAATTTCCGTTTTCTATTTGTGTTACACAATAATCTACCACATTACTTCCGGTCATTGTATCCTCCCCTTTTCATTGTTTCAGATTCTAACATCTATTGTTTATTTTGTCAAAATGCACATATCCAAACAGTAACGATTAAAATAACCAAAATCACTTCTTATATAAGTGGTGCCAAACTAATATTAAAAAGTCCCATATTTTTACTAAAAACAAAACAATATCGGAAAACGCGTTTTAGACAAGCAAGGCCAAAAAGAATACTAAAATATTTTGTTCAAAAAAAGATCGTTGACTAAATCAACAATCTAATATTAAAATTATGTTTTATAACATTTTTTGTTTAGAGATATTGTTCTTTACAGTACTATGAATTTGCTTTTTTATTAATCTTATTTTATTAGTATATAAACTATTGTTAATATCTTTAATTAAAACTACAGTACCTATCCCCACACAACATATTGCAGACCTTGCTAAAACGGAATCATCATAGGTATAAGACGCATTTGTAAGTGCAGCACCAATAAAATAAGATATACCTGAAACAAGTAATGTGCCATCCTTACATAATCCTTTTATTCTATCTTTTTTTAA
>JAFQOM010000029.1 GCA_017403205.1 Clostridia bacterium
CTTGATGGTAGTAAGTTTGAAAGTCTTTATACTTTTTTCTGTTAAACTGACGATAAACATTTAACAAATCTATTTTATGTTCTTTGCAAAAAGCAATTACAGTTTGCATTTCACTTTGTATTGTATCTTTTAATTTTTCTATAGCCGTTGGGGTTAAAAATTCTTTATTTCGTCTTAAAAAACTTGTGTTAGGTTGTTCTTCCATAACTTCTTCTACAAGAATTGTTAAATCTATTTCAACATTATATATAGGTTTATTATTTTTAAATTCGGGTTTTAAACTAATGCTTTTATTGCTAAGGTCAAAAACTATTGTTGCATTGTTGTAAATTTCATCAGTTACATTTTCTACTTTAAGAGTTCCTTCTTGTGATAGATTTAAAAACAAGTTAATTTTTTGAACCATGCTTGGTTCAATTTCTAAAACTTTTTTACCCTTTTTAAAAACGCTCATAGTTCCATCGTTTAAAAGATATTTGTTTTCTTGGTTTTTAGAAAGCGAGGTTGAATTATCTGTGCTGCTTGCTTGAACTTCTATTGAGTTATCTTTTTCTGAATTTTCCAACTTAACTTGAGGCATAATGCCTAATGAAATTTCACTAAAATAGCCTTTATAGAAACTATCTATGTTGCTATCACGAGAAAGAATGTATCGTTTATCGAAGTTCATTATGTTTTCTAGTTTTAAAGTTTTTTCTTTGCTTAAATTGGAAACGGTTTGTGCAAACTCTGTTCCATCGCCAGTAAAATTAATAAGAATTGCATTTCTACCAACTTTACGTGTTCTAGTTAAATAATCTAAAGACGATAAAATGCCGTCTTCGCAAATATTGTTGCCAAATGCCATAATTTCACATTGAGCAAAACCCATTTCTTTACCAATAGCAAGAGAAACATTTTCAACAGCCTCACCCACAGTTTCACCAGATCCTGAATAAATTTGATAGTTAGATTCCTTTTCTTTTGCAGGTGTTAAAACAGATGTTGCTACTTTAAAATTTTTTTCGCCTACTTTTTCAATACAAAGCATATTAACAATTGCCTCTGTTTGGCTCATTGCGGGTTCTGTAAATTCAGGAATAGTTGCAATTACTATTAAAATAAAAACCCAAATTATTACACTTCTGGGGCTAAATATGTGTTTTAATTTTTCTTTCATATTTGGCTCCTTTTTTCTTTTCTTTATAAGAATACACCGCATAGCCAAGCCACAATAAAAGTGGAATTAAATATTGAGTAATTATAGAAGTTATAGAAACAAAATCACTAAAGAAAATGCGTTCTAAGTTAATTGTGTTTGCTCCTAAATAACTCCACAAAATTAAGTAAATATCAATTATTATAACAGGTACAACCTTGTTTTTTATATTAAATAAGTACATAATTGTAAGCATTAAGCAATAACCATATAAAGCAATTTGTAAGGCTTGAGCCACAACCCAAAGAGAAACCACCAACCAAGAAAGTTCATCTATGGAACTTCTACCACTAGAAAATTGGCTTATGTCGCTAACAGCAAAAGTATGTGTAGGGTTTGTTACGTCAAACAAACCATAAAATACAAAAAACATAAATTGAACCAATGCAATAGCAAGAACGATGTAGATAATCATTTTAGATTTTTTTTCGTCTTTAAAATCAACCTTGCCAAAAAGCATAATTAAAAAAGTTGAAGATCCAAACCACATAATGTAAGTGTAGGCGCTAGAAAGTAGGGGAGTAATGCCATCTTTTAAAAATGGCATATAAATATAAGGATCTACTCCCGGTACAGATTTTACAGCAATATATATACAACCTATTAAGATTGCCCAAACAAACATTTCAAAAACACGAGAAATATTTCTAATGCCTTTGTATATCATAAAACCACACAAAATAACAAGTGGAAATATAAACAAACTCCAACTAAAATCGTTGTAGAAATTTTCTATTACAAAAAATTCTAAACCTTTAGAGATATTGGCAACTGTAAATGCAAATTTAACCAGCAATAAGGCTAAAATAATTTTAGTTAAAAACTTACCTAAAGTTTTTTCCATAAATTCGTTTATGTTACGGCAATTATTTTTTTTCATAAGACCAACAAGAATAAAAGTGTATAAAGCATCTATCAGCATTAAAACCAGAGCAACTAACCAAGCAGAATTTTTACTTTCAATGTATAAAAAACTTGGCAAAGATAAAAGTTTTAATGCAATAAAACTCATAAACACTACAATAGATAGTTGCCTGTAACTAATTTTCACTGTTTTTGCTCCTGTTTAAATTTTTTTTGTTGTTGGCTATAGATTTTGGTCTTTTTTGCATTTCTTTTACAATTCGCCTTCGGAAGAAATCTTTTTGGTCTTCATAAATAAAAGGTGCAGTGGGGGCAAGATAAGCGCTATTGTAACTATCAAAACTAGATAGATACGAAAGAATAAATATGCAAAACAACAATATGCCGTATAATCCTAAACATGCACCTATTATTAAAGAAATTAATCTTAGTATACTAAACTGTGATGCCTGACTTGGAATTATATAAAATGTTATACCCGATAAAGCCACAATCATAACTGCAGGAGGGCTAACCAAACCAGCATTAACTGCAGTTTCGCCAAGAATTAAAGCACCAACAATGCTCATTGCCATTCCAAA
>JAFQOM010000030.1 GCA_017403205.1 Clostridia bacterium
AGTTTAAGTTTTATCTATTATAACTAAATTGATAAAAATTATAATTGACTTAATGTTTCTTTTTTTATATAATAAAACGCATATTGAGAGGAGCGCGATTTTAGATGACCAAAAAAAGATGTAAAGTTAAACTAGTACTTGTGTCAATCTTAACTTTGATTGGTTTGTTTTTAACTTTTTTTAGTTTTGTTATACCTACAACAAACACTACGTTTAGGGGTTTTTTTAATGCTGTAAATTATGGTTATGATGTTAACGGTGGGCAACTTTCTGTTTATGAATGTAACGACGATAGCATTGTTGGTGAAGAGTTGGACAACAAATTATCTCATACCGTTGCAAAATTAAACGCTGCATTTAATGGCATGGGGTTAAATGTAACTAAACAAGGAGATCAAGTTAGAATTGAAATTTCAAATGCTGATATGCATGATGTAAGCAATTTATCTACAACATATGGTGTTAATATATTGTCTATGATTGGTGCAGAAAAGGGTATTTCATTTAATGGTGGAGATAAATATAATGATGCTGGCAGTATAACTGGTGAATATATTGAAAAATGCACATATAGCTATCAAAATCAATGGGTTGTTAATATAGAGTTTACAGAAGAAGGTAAGCAACTTTTTAAAGAAATGACAGGTAAACTTGCTAGCGAAACAAAGCCTGTTAAAATGTATGTTAATGGCGAACAATATGGCTCTGGCTTTGAAATTAGCAGTGCTATTTCAAGCTTAACGCTAACCGCAACAAATCAACAAACTGCAGAAGCCTTAAGTCTTCAAATTTCTGCACTTGCTAAACCTGTTAATTTGTCACAAATTTCTAGTGATGTTATTTCACCAGGGCTTAACACTTCAGTAAAAGGATTTTTTGGTAATCAACAAACATTGATGATTGTTGGGGTGATTGTTATGTTTGCGGGCTTGGTTGCATTTTTGTGCATTAGATATCGCATGCTTGGTTTAATGGGTACGATGAGTTTGTTAATTTTTGTTGTTTTGTATTCTTTCTTATTGCAATCAATTCCACTTGTATTAATGGATGTTAACGGCATTATGGGTGCTCTTGCAACGTTTGTGTTGTTGGGTGCAGGTATGATATCTATATTTGAAAGGATTAGACAAGAATATGCTGTTGGTAAAAAAATACCAAACAGTGTAAGGTCTGGTTTTAAAAAGACTTTAATGCCAGTTTTAGAAAAATATATTTTTGGTGCTTTATTTGCTGCTGTTTTATTTATAGTAGGTACAGTTGGATTAAAAGCATTTGCAGTTAACGTATTTGTAGGACTTTTTGTAAACTATTTTGTATTATTTGTTGTTTTGCGTGGTTTATCAAATTATTATATCACTATAAATCCAACAAAGAAGGATGCATATAACTTGAATAGGGAGGCTAGAAAAAATGAAATCTAAATTTAAGAATTTTGACTTTTTAAGTTTTTTTAAGCCTTGTTTAATAGCTTTTGCGATTGTTGTTTTTGTTGGTGCAATTTTGTTTGGTATTTTTGGATTAAATACCGGCTTTGACTTTGTGGGGGGTACACAACTTGTTGTGGAATTTCCTTACGACGATACAGATAGTGAAGTTTTTACAAAAGATGGTTGGCAACAAACAGCAAACACTGTTTCACAAATTATAAACAAACAAGGTGTTAAAATTAACAGCTTTCAAGAACAAGGTGAATATTCATATAAAAGTTTTGTTATAACTTTAAAAACAAAAAACGAAAATGATATTTATCAAATTAGATTAGATATTAACAAAGAATTAAATTCATCAAGTGTTTTTTCTCAACTAGCTTCAAGAGGTGAAGAGTATAAAATATTAGAAGATGATGGTTATTCTTTGCACGATATTACCAAAAAGACAACTTATATAGATTCGCTTATTTCTCCAACAGCTATAATAACAACAGCTTCTACCTTGTTGTTTGCAGTTGTAGTTTGTTTAATTTATGCATTATTTAGAGTTAAAGTTGCTGGAGCTTTAGCAATTATTATAAGTAGTATTTCAAGTGTTTTGTTAACAATAGCATTTGTTGCGATTACTAGAATTGAGGTAAACACTTATTTATTTGTTTGTCTTGGTCTTGTAGAGTTTGCAGCATTGATGACAACCGTTGACTTTTTATTTGGATGCAAGCAAAAATTAAAAGATCCATTGTTAACAGATAAAACAAACGAGCAAATAGCAAACAGCGTTGTTCATGAAAATTTTGTTAAAACACTTTTAACATATATTTGCAGTGCGGCAGCTTGCGTAATTTTTGGTTTGTTTGGTGTATTAAGCATTTTAAAGCTTTCGCTTGTAGGCTTTATAGGCCTAGCGGTAAGTTTTGGTTTTAACTTGTTTGTTATGCCAGCTCTTTATGCTAAAATGGCAAAAAAGAGAAATTTAGTAAAACCGGTTTATGTTTCTAGCGAAGCTGATAAAGATGCTGATGTCATTGAAATTGATGATGAAGCAGAAAACAATAAATAATTAAATAAAACATATTTAAAAGTCTTGCCTTAACAAAGTAGGTAAGATTTTTTTTATTAAATTTAAAAATTTTGTTTTTTAATATTTATTAAATGTGTTAATATTAATATTGAAATAATAAAAAATTTAATATAAAAGGAAAAGTAGGCCGATTTAAAGAAGTTTTATAAAAACTGCTTTAAATTTTTTGGCATACAAAGGTGAGGTAGTTTCGCATCTTAAGTGTTTTTTTATGGATGAAAAATTGGTTGGTGAAATAACTAAAAAGTATAATTTGTCACCTTTAGTTTCAAGACTTTTAATTAAACGAGGTTTTGATAGCTTGCAGGCTGTTGATAAGTTTTTAAATGTATCAGAACAAGATTTTTATGATCCGTTTTTATTAAAGGATATGGATAAGCTTGTTAAGCGTGTAAAAAAGGCTATAGAAAATAACGAAAAAGTTTTGATTTTTGGTGATTATGATGTTGATGGTGTAAGTGCTAGTGCAATTTTAATTAAATATTTTGCAAGCATTCAGTTTTATGTTGATTATTTTTTACCAAACAGATATGTGGATGGCTATGGATTGACAAAAGAATCTATATTATTTGTTAAAGAAAAATATAATCCTAGTTTAATTATTACAGTTGACTGTGGTATTTCTTGCTATGAGGAAGTTGAATTTGCAAAAACACAGGGGATTGATATTGTTGTTACAGATCACCATGATATACCGGAGGTAATACCAGATACAATTGTTGTTAATGCAAAATTAGAGGGGCAGAAATATCCATTTAAATATTTGTGTGGCACTGGTGTAGCTTTTAAAGTTGTGCAAGCGCTAGCAGGGCTGGAAGAAGCTAAAAAATACTTAGGTATTTGTGCTATTGCAACAATAGCGGATATTGTGCCTCTTTTAGATGAAAATAGAGCCATAGTAAAAATTGGTATGCAAAATTTTGAAAGTAATTTACCTGTTGGAATAAAAATGCTTATGAAGGAAAATAAGCTAGAAAAAAATGCAACATCAACAGATATTGCTTTTAAACTTGCACCTAAAATAAATGCAGCTGGCAGAATGGGAGATGCTGGTGTTGCACTTAAACTTTATATAAAAGATGATAAAATTTTATTAAAAAATACAATTGAAAATCTAAGCAATTTAAATTTAGAAAGGCAAAGTTTGTGCAACAAAGTTTATGACGATGTTATAAAAATGCTGTCTAAAATTAATATAGCAAATTACAATTCTATTGTTTTATATTCTAAAAAATGGGATAGCGGAATATTGGGTATAGTTTCCGCAAAGATTGCAGGCGAGTTTAACAGACCTACAATTTTATTGTCTGAAGTTGGTGATGAGCTCAAAGGTAGTGCGCGCAGTGTTAATGATATTGATATATTTAGTGCTATTTCTAGTTTGAAAGAGGTTTTAGAGGCCTTTGGTGGGCACAAAATGGCTGCAGGACTTACAATAAAAACCAAAAACTTTAAAAACTTTATAACAAGCCTAAACAAGTATTTAAACGAACACTACTCTCCAAAAGATTTCATGCCATCAAATAATTTTGACTTAAGTATTTCTAGCGATCAAATAACATCAAAAGTTATTAAAGATTTAGATGTTTTTGAACCTTGTGGTTGCAGCAATCCAAAACCCGTTTTTAATGTTGTTTTAAGCCAAAATGCCACGGCGGTGCCCATGCCAAAATATCCAAATCACTTAAATATAACAAATAAAAACTTAAATATTGTTGCTTTTAATAGTTATAAATATTTGCCGCTGTTAAAAAACAGTAAGTATAGGCAAGTTCAACTTGAGCTTCAACAAAATACATTTAAAAACAAAACATACACGAAGGGTATTGCAAAACATATTACAACAGGTCTTTTAGAAAAACCAAAAAGAGATGATGTTTTGTTAGGCGAATATTTAAAGCAAATTAGCTTTAATGATAGGGGAAATAAAGGCTGTGAAGGTTATGAAAAAGATCAACTTAAACAAATTATATCTGTAGCTAATACAGAGTACTTTGGTACGCTTTTTGTTTGTTTTAGTTATGAATCTTATCAAGAGTTTTTAAATTTAAATAAAGACAACAAAAATATGCAACACTATATGTATGAAGTTATTTCAAATAGTGGTATAAATAGTGTTATTTTATGTCCACTAAATTTTGAAAATTTTGGTGCTTATAAAAACATTGTATTTATGGATGCGGTTTTATCTAAAGGATACATTAATAAAATTGCAAAAGTTACAAACGCCAAGCTTTATGTACCAAATTACAAAAAAGTGAACAGAGATATTTTTTGCAACTTAACTTTGGATAGAAATGTTTTTGGCCATTATTTTAAAGAATTAAGCCAGTTTGCAAGTATGCAGAAAAGTTTTATAGATGAAATTGATTTATTTAAAAATTTGAGTGCAAAAAATAAAAAATTGAATTTTAAACAATTTATATTTTGCTTGTATGTTTTTATTGAGCTTAACATTTTTAGTTTAGAAAAAGATCTTGGTTTTGAAACTTTAATAGAAAACAAAAAAATAGTTTCTAGCTTAGATAAATCACAGTTTTTTAATCAAGTTAGTTTGATATTAAAAACAGTTTAAAACAACCCTTAATGGCCTTTTAAAAACATGTTAATTTGCTTAAAAATAGTGTTGACAAAAGGGTAGTATTGTATTAAAATATGTCATGTTAAACCTAGGCAAGGTTAATCGGGATTTACTCGAAAGATTAATATAAAATCTTTTAACAATTTGTTTAACGATTTGCTTTGTTTATGGGGATGCAAAAATAAAAAAAGGAGTAATTTATAAAATGGAAAAAGCAAAAAAACAAGAACTTATCAAAACTTTTGCTAGAAGCGAAAAAGATACAGGTTCAACAGAAGTTCAAGTTGCTATTTTAACAGAAAGAATTGAACACCTTATTGAACACTTAAAAGCTAATCCAGCTGATAAGCACTCAAGAAGAGGTCTTTTGCAACTTGTTGGCCAAAGAAAAGGTCTTTTAAACTATTTAGAAAAAGAAGATATTGTTAAGTACAGAGAACTTAAGAAAAAATTAAACATTAGATAATAATTAAATAGCGGGTAAGGTTTGTGCACTTTTGTGCCTAATTTTGCTCGCTTTTTTTAGGCTAAATTAGTAAATTTGTTAAGCTGTGTAAAAGCGGCTTTAATAAATTTCTTTTTATAGATTAAAAACAGTGCAAAACATTTTGCATTAATTAAACAAACAATTAGGAGTGAAAAATGAGTAATACAAATTATATTTTTGAAACTACTGTTGGTGGTAGAAAGCTTGTTGTTGAAACAGGAAAATACACTGAGCAAGCAAATGGAACTTGCTGGGTAAAATGTGGTGAGACCGTTGTTCAAGCAAGCGTAACAATGGCTGACAGCCCAAGAGATGGAATAGACTTTTTTCCACTTGGTGTAGATTTTGAAGAAAAAATGTATGCTGTGGGTAAAATTCCTGGCGGATTTAAAAAGAGAGAGGGTAGACCTAGTGATAAAGCTATTTTAACTTCTCGTCTTATTGACAGGCCTCTTAGACCACTTTTCCCAAAAGGTTTTTATAATGATGTTGCTGTTGTTTGCACAGCATTGTCAGTTGATCCTGATATTGCCCCAGAACCACTTGCAATGATTGCTAGTTCTGTTGCGCTTTCAATTTCTGACATTCCTTTTGCTGGCCCAACAGGATCTGTAGTGGTTGGATGTATTGATGATAAATTTATTATCAACCCAAGCTTAGAACAAAAAGAACAAAGCGAAATGCATGTAACTGTTAGTGGTACAGAAGAAGCTATTTTGATGGTTGAAGCTGGTGCAAAAGAAGTTAGTGAACAAAAAATGCTTGATGCAATTATGTTTGCACACGAAGAAATTAAAAAGCTTATTAAATTTCAAAATGAAATAGTTTTAAAAATTGGCAAAGAGAAGAGAAAAGATTTAGCTATTTTTGCTGCAGAAGAAGAAATTAACAAAGCTGTAAGAGAATATGCTGATAAAAAACTTGATTATGCATTGGATACTTTTGATAGGCAAGAACGTCAAGCAAGACAAGAAGAGTTAAATGAAGAAGTTTTTGCTCACTTTGCTGAAATTTATGAAGGCAAAGAAAAAATGATTGCTGATGTTATGTATAAAATGACAAAAGAAAAAGTTAGAGCAAAAATTTTAAATGCCGGAGTTAGACCTGACGGAAGAAAATTAAACGAAATCAGACCTATTTGGTGTGAAGTTGGTGTATTGCCTAGGGTTCATGGTAGTGCTGTATTTACACGTGGACAAACTCAAGTATTAAACTGCTGCACACTTGGAACTATTTCTGAAGTTCAAAAACTTGAAGGCTTAGATGATGAAGACGCAAAAAGATATATTCATCACTACAACATGCCTCCATATGCAACTGGCGAAGCAAGACAACTTAAAAGTCCTGGTAGACGTGAAATTGGTCATGGCGCTTTAGCAGAAAGAGCTTTAGAACCTGTTATTCCTACAGAAGAACAATTCCCATATGCGTTAAGACTTGTTAGTGAGGTTTTAAGCTCAAACGGATCAAGCTCAATGGCTAGTGTTTGTGGATCAACACTTTCTCTTATGGATGCTGGTGTTCAAATTAAGGCTCCTGTTGCTGGTATTGCTATGGGACTTATTAAAGATACAGAAAGTGATAAAATTGCTGTTTTAAGTGATATTCAAGGCATGGAAGACTTTTTAGGTGATATGGATTTTAAAGTTGCTGGAACAGAAAAGGGCATTACTGCTATTCAAATGGATATCAAAATTAAAGGTATTGATAAACAAATTTTAACAACAGCTTTAAATCAAGCAAGAGAAGGAAGGATGCATATTTTAAATATTATGCTTGATACAATTAAAGAACCAAGACAACAACTTTCTAAATATGCTCCAAAAATTATTTCATTTAATATTGATCCTGATAAAATTAGAGAAGTTATTGGTAGCGGTGGAAAAGTAATTAACAAAATTATTGATGAAACTGGTGTTAAAATTGATATTGATGATGACGGCAAAGTGTTTATTGCTACAGCAGATGATCAAATGGCACAAAGAGCTAAACAACTTATTTTAAACATTGCAGAAGATCTTGAAGTTGGCAAAACTTATCAAGGCAAGGTTGTTAGAATTATGCAATTTGGTGCTTTTGTAGAATTTGCACCTAATAAAGATGGTATGATTCATATTTCAAAACTATCTAAAGAAAGGGTAGAAAAAGTAACAGATGTTTTAAACATTGGAGATACTGTTAAGGCAGAGGTTATTAAAGTTGACGAAAAAGGCAGAGTTGACTTAAAACTTGTTGAAAAATTATAATTTGTATAAAAAGGGGCTTTTAAAAGCCTCTTTTTTTTTGTTGTAAAAATTTATTTTAAATATGCTTTCATAAAAACAAAAAAAACAAATATATATTTTATATGAAGATTTTTGGATTTTTAACTAAAAATGAAAACAGATTTGTAAACATTACATGTAATATTATTTTAGCAAGCATTGTTATTGTTGTGTTTGCATTATCTTTTTTTGCACCGGTTGGGGTAGAAGTTGTAGGCGCAAACAATGGTGCGCTGTATTGTGGAAATAAAAACAAAAATAATATAAGCTTAATGATTAATGTGTATTGGGGTGAAGAGTATTTGGACGATATGCTTAACACATTGTCAAAAAATAATGTAACAACAACCTTTTTTGTAG
>JAFQOM010000031.1 GCA_017403205.1 Clostridia bacterium
AGGGTTCGAGTCCCTCCTTCGGTACCAGAAACAAAAAAGCCTAGAAAACTTTTCTAGGTTTTTTTATTTTATGTAATTAACATTAAATATTATTAATCAAGTTTCTATTTCGTTATTATGCAAATAGTTAACTAATTGTTTTTTAACTTTTCTATCTTTAATTGGCCAATAAAAACAACCAAACAAAAGAATTGTACTTGCACACAAAAAAGATCCGATAAAACTGCCAGTTATAACAACAGGAAGAGTCGTAAACACTTGACCAACTATTGCCCCCATTTGTCTACCATACATGTTTGCTTCAGATGATTTACCAATAAGTTTTGAATTGTTTAAATTTAAAAAATTTACATATCCCAACAATTCTGAAGAAAAACAATATATAGATAGAAAAACACATGCAACCCAAACTTGAGTAATAAAAATAAACAATGGAACAGTAAGCGCTAAAATGACACAACTGAAAATTGCTATATGTGCCCCATCATATTTTTGAGACAACTTCAACCCCATAAATGTGGCAGCTATTTTTGCAAAATTTACAATAGCAGAAATATATCCAGCGATTACAAAACTAGAAGAAGAAACAAATAAACTCAAATTATATAATGTCATAATATAGTTTGTTGCCCCATATAAAATGGTTAAAACAAAATTCATTATAATAATATCTTTGGTTAAATTTTTGTATCTATCAACCTGAACATTATGTTTGTTAAAAGTAATTTCTGCATTAGTTGTATAATCTTTATGTAAACTTGTTTTACGTCTTCTTTTTAAATAAAAAATATATAAAGGCACAACAGAAATAGTATACAGCGCGGAAGAAATTAAAATAACAACTGTCATATTAAGTCCAATAAAAATACCGCCTAACATTGTTGATATAATTGTTGAAAAATAATTAATAGTTCTGTTTATAGCAAGATCTTTTCTGTTTCTTGTTGCTCGCATAGCGTAGATTAAAACAGAATCGTGACAACAATTTTTTATACTAATACTAAAAGCATAAAAAAATGCAATCCAAACAATAAAAAGCCAAAAATTTACTTCGATAAATAAAATACATATATTATATGCAACAAATGGCAGAACCCTGATCAGCATCATGAATTCTGGTTTCTTCAAATATAAATTTTTAAAACATAGTGTTAATAGAGCCCTGAAAAAACACATCAAAACTATGTATCCTACGGCAAGAACAATAGATTGTGTTTTATTGTAAATAATTAAGGGAATAAATACCGAAACAAGACTTTCGGCAAAGTTGGCTAAAAACCTATGAAAATTTAACAAATGAAGTTGCACCTCTAAAACATACCTCCATCTATAACTATAATTTCACCGTTAATATAATCAGCATCATCGCTTACCAAAAAGCTAACTAATTTAGCAACGTCTTTAGGCTGCCCTATTCTCTTTTTTAAAATTCTTTCCTTTTCAAGCTCCATAATATCTGGTGTCAAATCTTTATTCATATCTGTTTCAATCCAACCTGGAGCTACAGCAACAACATTAACGTAAGGTGCAAATTCAATGGCAAAATTCTTAGTCATGCTGTTTAATGCGCTTTTTGTTGCATCATAATCTATACTTGTTGGATAAAAACAATTAATTGAGTTATTTGAGGATATATTTATAATCTTACCATACTTGTTTACGACCATGTGTTCGCCAATTAGTTTTGTTAGATAAAATACGCCAAACACATTTGTTTTAAAAGTATTAGCAAACTGACCAAACGTTCGGTTTGATAAATCCGTATCGTAGCATATACCTGCATTGTTTATTAAAACATCAATATTTTTAAATTTTTCTACACAAAAATTAAAAAGCTTTTCAATTTCTTCTTCACTTGATATATCCGCTTTAAAAATTTCCGCACTTACTTTAAATGTTTTTGTTATATATTCTGCTAAATCTTTTGCTTTTTCATATGAATTTAAATAATTTATTACTACATTAAATCCTTTACTTGCAAGCTCAATTGCTATTGCTTTTCCGATACCTCTACTTGCTCCGGTTATTAAAGCTGTTTTATTAGGCATTTAATTTACTCACCCTTTTTGTTTAAATCTATTTGACATGTTAAATAATATTTTTCAAAGACGATCTTTTGAATTTCTTTTGCGATATCATCAATAGTTCTAATATTGTCATTTTCATCCACACATTTTACTGTATCATACATATATCTTCTGGCCAACAAAAGATAAGTTTTTTCAGCGCAAATCATGTGTCCTTTATCGGTTTCATGTTGATCACCTTTTTCTTCTCTTCCCATTCTTAATTTAAGAGAAGCTTCATATGGCATATGCAAAAAAATTGTCATATCTGGTCTAGGCAATTCTAAAAAAGAATACTCTAATTTATCTAACCAACTAATCATCTCACTTTGTGCTATTGGGTCAGAAATTTTTCCGGCTTGATGAGCCATATTGCTTTCCACATATCTATCCAAAATAACATTATAACCAAGATTTAAAGCCTCAATAACTTTATCAATGTTATATTTTCTATCTGCAGCATAATATAAGGAAGCAACTTTTGGATTTACATTAGAAGCGCCTTCTTCAAAATAGCCATCACAAATCCAATCTTTTCCTAAATACGGACCACCAATTATTTTACCAGTTGGCGTATCATACATTGGAAATCCCATTTTTTTTGTCTTTATTCCGTTTTCATTTAAAAAGGCAACTAGCAAATCCGCCTGTGTTTGTTTGCCAGAGCAGTCCGTTCCTTCTATAACAATTAGTTTGCCTCTATTATGCATCTTATTTCTCCTCTGTTTTTAATTGTGTTGGATGTTTTTTAAAAAAGTCTTGTTTTGGCTCTAAAAAGTTAGGAATATATTTATCTTTACTTACGCTTATAAAATCATAAATTGGTTTTTCTATTCCTTCCCAACTAAACACATTATCATTTAGCTTTAAAAACTCTGCAAGTTTTTCACAAGAATTTGGGGTTATTGGATGAAGCAATACCATTGCAACTTTTGACATGTGCAAACAATCTATAATAGCTTGTTTAAGTTTTTCTTTATCATCTTCTTTAGCATTTACAATCCAATATTTATTAATATTTCTAATAAAAGTATCAAGCTCATAAGTAACCATATGAAATTTTGTTTGTGACATAAGCTTTTCATATTTCAAAATTGTTTTAACGCAGTTAATGTTTACCTCGTTTGATACTTCACCATAAGGAACAACTCCATCAAAATGTTTTTGCCATGTATAAAATAGTGTTCTTAAAATTTTATTATAAACATTTGTAAGCAAATTTCCTTCTTTCAGAACAATATCAACTTCATCTTCTTTTGCATCAGGATTAAATGCTTTAGGCATAAAACTTGCTGAGTTATTACCCAAATTTAATCCTAAAAAGTGTGCTCTAAGTTGGTCTGAGGTATAATATTTTAAAAGTTCATCAGCCATTGGTGGTTTTACAGCAGAACTTGAACTTGCCTTTTGATTTAAAAACAACAAATGTTTGTTAGAAACTAATGTCGAAATTTGAAGTTGCCCATCTGGAACATCAACTATAGGCTTTTTATCTTGCAAATTAAACCATAAACCTTGTTGAGCTGGGCCATAAAAATAAATATTATCCTCACCCATAAATTGAAATATGGCACTATCTTTGCTACACCACCAATCTTTCCACTCGTCTATATTTTTGCCATTTAGCTTTAAATAAGTTTTTGTAAATGAAATTGGTGCCCATAAGCTTTCTGGCCAAACCCAAAAAGTCAAATCTTTTTCGTTTGGAACAGGAACGCCCCACTCAATATTTCCAGTTAATCTAAAAGGCACAAGAGTTTTTCCTGTTCTATACCTTATACCATTTTCACTTAAAATATCGCATGCTTTTTCTCTATCAGAAAGCTTACTAAAAACAATTGTTCTAGAAGACTTATTATCATCAATTAGTTCAAAGCTTGGTAAATTGCTTTTTATCTTATTAAATTTTTCATCAAAATCTTTTTTAATATAAACTTCAGGTTTCTTTAAAAACTCGTTAACTTCTTTTATAACATAAGGTCTAGTAATAGAACTTTTTGACAAATATTCTGTCCACTCTTTAAGCAAATCAGTATTGTCTTGCAAATCAAAATACCAGTTTGATATTTCTTTTAA
>JAFQOM010000032.1 GCA_017403205.1 Clostridia bacterium
AAAAGGAAAATCAAAAAAATGTTAAAGATAATTAAATTATCAAACAATCCTTTAGAAACTGTGGTAGAAAGATTATATGAAATACATCTAAATAACATGCCAAAGCAAGATCAAATGACTAGGCAAAATTTTTTTGATGAATTTTATGTTTCTCCAAATAGAATAAATTTGATTGCTCAGTTAGACGACCAAATTATTGGCTATATAGGGGCATTAGATATTATTGATGATTATAATATTATTGGTATTGCAGTTGATAAAACAGCAAGAAGAAAAGGTGTGGGAGGAAAGCTTTTAAAGGCGCTAACAAAAATTGCAAGAGAAAGAAATGTTCAAACACTGTCTTTAGAAGTAGATACAACTAATCAGCCAGCAATTAATTTTTATAAAAAAAATAATTTTGAGCAAACAAGCATAAGAAAAAAGTATTATAAAGATAACGATGCTTTAATTATGTGGCATTATTTATAAAATTTATCAAAACATTTTTTTATTTTTTATCATAAATAATATAGAGTTTTTATGATATATAGTTTTGAAGGTGTAGACGTTAATTATCAATTAGTTAACTTTAACAAAAAAACAAAACAAAAGGGTTTATTGCCAATTGTTTTTTTGCACGGATGGAGTTGTAGTTTAAAACATTTTATGTTTTGTGCTAAAAATCTTAAAAATCATCCCTGTGTTTTAATAGATTTTCCACCGTTTGGCAAATCTAAACCATTACTTAGTGTGTGGTCTGTTAAAGATTATACAAGGCTTGTTATTAATTTATGTCTGCATTTAAATATTTTAAAAGCTAACTTTGTTGCACACTCTTTTGGCGGTAGGGTTGCTATAGAACTTGCCTCAAAAACAAGCATAGTAAATAAAATGATTTTAACATCTAGTGCAGGAATTAATAAAAGAAGATTAAAGATAAAAATAAAAGAGATTTTTTTTAAATTTAAAAAATTTTTATTTAAATTAAAACTATATCCACAATCAAAATTGCAAAAAGCAGGAAGTGAGGATTATAAAAAGTTATCACCATTAATGAAGCAAACTTTTGTTAAAATTGTTAACTATAATCAAACAAATTTGCTTAACAAAATTATAGCCCCAACACTACTGTTTTGGGGCAAACAAGACAAAGAGACCCCTTTTTACTTTACAAAAATTTTTAAAAAGCATATAAAAGATTGTGAGGTTATAAGCTTTAACAATTTAGGGCATTTTGCCTACATGCAAAAACCTAGCACTTTTATAAAAGTTATTGATTATTTTTTTAAGGATTGATAAATGGAATTTTTTCAACTAGACAATATTCATTTGTATATTACAATTGCATTATCGCTAATAAACGGCATTTTAATGTGTTTTGCATCTTATAAGTTTTTTCAAATGATTCAACTTACAGGTTACAAATTAAAAGGCTATTTTTTGTGGTTAAAAGATACAAAGGCAAAATATGCATCTCGCATGTTACTTTTAAGTCTGTTAAGTGGCTTTTGTGTTCTTGTTACAAACGCGCTTTTTAATATATATCATAATGATGTAATTTTTTCTTATTTTGGGTTAGCATTTTATTTTATATTTACAATTGTATTTATAAATAACCTATATACATCACCAAAAAAAATACCATTAAAAACTACAAAGCGCATGACAAGACTTATAGTAGCAATGTTTATCTTCATAACAATATTTACTCTTTTTTTAACAGCGCTATCAACAGAGTATTTTGGTTTTGTTAAGTTTGGTATTAT
>JAFQOM010000033.1 GCA_017403205.1 Clostridia bacterium
AGGCTGCAGAGAAAATATTAATTGGTAGAAACATGTTTAAATTTGCAAATTTTAATGAATTTGAAATGTCTATGATTCAAAATGAGTATTATGGTATTTTTGATAAAATTAAAAGCACTTATACTAGCGACGAAAACACACCATGGCGTTGGATATATAGAAAATATGGCAATTCTAAGATTTTTGCGACAGCCGAGGGGAATGTTTTAGATGGTATAAAAATTTCAGATTTTGCTAAAAACGAACATTTAGAATGGAATAACGGAGACTCTTCTTTTAGTTCTAGAGAATATGAAACTGATGATTTTGTCTTTGATCAATTTGATAACTTTTTATCCGGATTTATAGCGTCAGAGATTACTAGTAATCATATTAAAGATATTATTGTAACAGATAATGGTTATGAATTTAACGCTTATGTAAACTCTCCAGCTATGGCTACTGGCGCAGATGTTGAGTCTAGATTAAATATTTCTTTTGATGGTTTTATAACAAAATGGATTTGTAAGGCTGTAATAAACAATTCAAATGAATATGAGTCAATTTATGTAGAGTTTAACTTTAAATATAATAATATTGATTTTAGTGGTATTGATGCAAAAATCTCTGAATTAAATGCCGCAAATTAATAACAAATTAAACAAGATTACATTAAAAAAAGAGTATAGGTTTTATTTTCTATACTCTTTTTTCTAGTTTCAAAAACTTGAAATCTTATTCTTATATTTTTATTATGCAAAAATTTGTTGTAAAATTTATGCGGTTGATCTTACAAATTGTGTTTCTTTTGAAATTTTTCAACTTTACCGCTAGCGTCAACAATTTTTTGTTTGCCAGTAAAGAATGGATGACACTTGTTGCAAATATCAATTTTAATTGTTTCACCAGGTTTTGTTGTTTTTGTTTTAAATTTTTCGCCGCAAGCACAAACAACATCTACTTCATGATAATTTGGTTGAATATCTTTGTTCATTTTTATTCCTCCTGCATAAATTTCACTTCCCAAATTAAATAAATTTAAAAAGTATTTTATATTGCTACCACAGCAGTATAAAACAAAACTAGACTCGTGTCAATAGTTTTAAAAGATTTATAATTTGTTTGTTAAAAAAAACATTTTTATTTGACTTTAGTTAGTACATAATTATATAATTGATTGTAAAATTATTTTCTCTAAAAAGGGGTTTTAAATGAAAAAAACAGCAATGAAAATATCAGGCATTATAACAATGATATTTTACTTTTTATTACTAGTGGTTTCAGGTTTTTGCTTGTGCACAATTCTTAATGTTGAAGTTTGTGTTAAATTGTGTGAAGAAAATGAAATTATTTCGGGCATATTTTTTATGTTTGAATATACATTTATAAGTGCGCCAATGTATGTGCTTGGTTATGGGGGAGAGACTCTTTATGATTGGGTAACAATATTGATCGGCTCTGTAATTGTAGCTGTTTGTTTACTTATGTTTTTTTGGGGTATCAAAGAAACAAAATTGTCAAATAGAGATGATTTTAGATTTGCTAGATGCTTTAAAACATGTGCTCTTATGAATTTTATAAAATTTTTAATCTTTGCTTATTTTACAGGAATTCTTGTTTACACTCTTGTAGACGAAAACCTTAAAATTATGATAGGAATTTTAGAAATTATTTTTAACTTTAAATACTTATTTTTAATTGTATTTGCCTCCTTATCGGCTATTTCACTTGTTATTTTCTTATTACCAGTAATTAATATTTTGGTTGTGCGTAGCCATGTTAGAAAATCAGCAGCATACAATCAACTTCATGCTCAACACACAAACAGTATTAATGGTGAAATAGCACAAGAAATACAACCTGAATACGCTCAACAACAATATCAACAACCAGCTCAACCTACAATGCAAGCTAACATGCCACCAATGCCAGGCTATACCCCACAAACAAATCCTCAAGCGGTTAATCAACCAGTTCAACAACCCGTATCAGAAACACAAACTCCGGATGGAACTGTTGTTGCTGGTCAAAATGGTGTGCCAGAAAATATTACACAAAAAGGCCTTGAAGATTTGCAAAGATTGGAGCGTTTAAAATCTATGGGCGCAATAACACCAGAAAATTATGAAGCAATGAAACAAAAAATTTGCAGCACAAATATTAACTAATAAATTGTCACTCTTTTTAATTTAAGATCAAATTTGTGCAGAATTGATAGTATTAAACACAGAAGGAGAAGTATATGAGAAAAAAATCTTTTCATATTTGGCGACTATTGTTTGCATGTTTTATTTTAGCCACCATTGGTTTTTTCTGTGTTCAAGGTAACTTTTTAATAAATATTTGCTCTAAAATATTTGTTAGGGCAGATGTATTGTCAGAGTATAGTAACTCACAAGCTTTAGCAGAAACTCAACAACTTTCTATTTTAAGTGTAACAGCAAAGGATAGAGAATTTAACGGAGAGTTGGCTGTAGAAACAATTGTAGAGGTTAGTGGGGTTGATCAGGGTGATGATGCCACAGTAATTTGTAAGGCAGAAGTTTTATCACCAGAGGCTGGCAATAATAAATATGTAGCAATATCAAACTTTGACATTGTGGGCGCTGATAAAGACAAATATTTTTTGCCAACAGAAGCTGAAATTAATATTGGAAATGTGTTTGTAAACATTTTGCCTAAAAAGGCAGATCTTGTATGGGTTACACAAACAGATCCTGTTCAATATACTTATAACGGAAGAAACCAAATATCAACAGTTTCTGCATATTATAAAGATATTAACAACAAAAAAAATGCTGTTGAAATTTCAGTAAGAGGTTATTCTTTATCTGGCGAAACTAATTTTGTTGGAGAGTTTGAAAAAGCAGGAAATTATATTGCAACCGCAATTCCATCTAATCAAGATAGCAATTATATTTTAATAGATGATGATGGCGATCAAAAACTAAACCTTAAAATGAACAGGGCAAAATCGTCTATTAAAATTTTGAGTGATATTAGCTTTGTTTATAACGGTTTAATGCAAGACGCATCTATATGTGCTGTTATTGATAACAACGAGCAAACTTTAGTTTTTAAAAACAATACTTTTACAACCGTTGGTGAAGGTTTGGCTATTAATCAAAGTGGTGGAGTATCTGTTATGGCGCCACAATCAGATAATTATTTAGAAGTAGCTGAAAGTTTTTTTGAAATAAAAGTTTCAAAGGCAGTGCCAACAATTGATGTTTCAAATGTAAAAACAAATTATGAGTATAACGGCGAAAGACAATATGTTGATGGCGCAACAATAGATAATGATGTTCAATCTTTAACATACAAAAACAATTCGTTTGTAAGTGTTAGTGAAGGTTTGGCAATAAACAGAAGAGGTGGTGTTTATGTTTATGCAGAAGAAACAGAAAACTATGCTTATGCTGAAAAATACATAAACATTAATGTGGAAAAAAAAGCCTTAGATATTACAAAAACTTCTTTTAGATGGACAGATTTATCCTTTTTATATAACGGAAAACAAAGAAAAGTTGAAATTATAGATTATTCCAATTTACTATATAAAATTGATTATGAAAACAACGAAAAAACAGATGCTGGTTCATATGTGGCAAAAGCAATTTTTACCTTAAGGGATCCAGATAATTATTCTTTGCCTGTTAATACTCTTATTAAAGAGTGGAGTATATCAAAGCTTGAAGTTAGAAAACCTGTTGTAAAAACCTATACATCTACATATATTGGAAGTGAGCAAGTATTGCCTGTAGATAATAATATAGATTATTATGTAATAAACAACACTCAAACAAATGCAGGCACATATAAATTGAGCTATGTTTTAAATGATAAAAGCAATACTATATGGGCAGATGACAAAACAACAAACGATGTTAATTTTGTATGGATAATAAACAAGGCACAAGTTGCTACGCCAACATATAAATCTGCATTGGTTTATAATGGAAAAAAACAAAATCTTTCTTTTCAAGAAAATGATATATATTCAATTTTACAAAATTCACAAGTAGAAACAGGAAATTATAAAACATTTTTGGTTTTAAAAGATAGCAAAAACTATGAGTGGAAGGATAATCCAAATAGTGCTTATTTAGTTTTAAATTGGTCTATTGTAGAAAATGAAAATTATAATCAAAACACACCTACAATTGCAATTGCATTTATGGTTTCTTTGGTTATTTTATCACTTTTGTATGCAACACTTCACTTTACAAGTGTTAGACGCAGAAGAAAAAAAATAACGCCAGCAAATACAACTTATACTGAACAAGCTTTAAAAAATGAGGTTGTAAAAGATGAAATAGATTTGCTTGCTGTTGGTCATAAAATAGAAGAAGAGCAATCTTCTCAACAAAATGAAGAAACAAATCAAACAGACGTTGAGACAGAACAGGAACAATTTGATACAGAAGAAAACATAGAAGAATCACAAGCTGATTTAGAAGTTGAAAAAGATGTGAAAATTGAAGAGATTGTTGAAAACGATGTTTTAGACAATCAAGAACAAACACAACAAGCTGTAAATTTAAACAAATCAAACGAAACGGTAGAGAAATCAAGAAAGAAAAGGATGCTTTCTAGAAAAAAAGCAGACAAAAAGAGAAAGAGAAGGGTTGTTGAAGAAGTGCCAAGAAAACGTGGCAGGCCTAAAAAGACAGAACAGCAAAAGTCTGTAAAAAAGAGAGTAACTAAAAAATATATAAAAAAAGATCTTTAAAGATAAAAAATATTAGGTAATTTTACCTAATATTTTTTATTTAAAACTATATCAATTTTTATAAAAACAAAAATTAATTATCATAAACTGCAAAAATTTCTATTTGATCTAAAATTTTGTTTGTCATTGCTTTTTCTAGTTGTTGCAAAGAAAAGTCGCCCCTTAAATCTAGCTTTTCACTCAAGGCATAAATTTTAAGCCTATAATTATGTGGTGCATCTGGTGGGCAGGGACCGCCATAGCAATTATCATTCCAACTATTTTTGCCTTGAATAAAGTCGTAGGTATTTAAACTATCATTTTCGTTTAATTTGTTTCTTGTTAAATTTGCAACAAGCCAATGAATCCAAACCTTTCCACAAACTTTTACAGAGTCAGGATCGTCAAAAATAATGGCAAAACTTTTTGTGTTTTGTGGATAATTTAATATTTCTATTGGAAAGGATAAGGTTGGCATTCCAAATTTTTGGTTACGACCCCTTTTGCCATATTTATCTAATAATCTACCATCTTGAATGGCATTTGTTTTAATTATCATAGTTTTTTAGGCCTCTTTTTGAAATTTTATCACGAATTTATTTTAATAACAACAAAAAACTTTGCTTAAAATTAAAGTTTAAAGTATAATTTAAATGATGGAAAAAAAAGAAGTTAAAATTGAAGGTTTAGTAAAAACTAACTATAAAGAAATCTCTTTAAATATTTTTGAAAAATTTAGAGATGTAAAACTTATTGTTTTTGATTTTGATAATACCTTATATCAGAATATTGACTGGCAAGGATATAACGAATTTGTATTAAA
>JAFQOM010000034.1 GCA_017403205.1 Clostridia bacterium
AAGCCGGTCTGCCCGGTTTTTTTGCTGTGTAAGACTCTGAAAATCGGCGGATTATATTAAAATTTTTATTTTTGCAATATTCTTGAGTCTCTTTTTGTTGGTAGTCTATTGAATAGCCTTTTTGCCTTTGCTCATCACTTGAGACTCTTGTATATGTTATTGCATCATTCTCATTTGCTCTTATCATTTATGATCCCTGCAATTATTTAAGCCAATTTGTAAAACTTCAGCATCTGACATCCCATCTTTTAAGATTGCAGATGTATATCCTTTATAATTTTTATCCGGATTTATTTTGGTAAAATATATATCTGCATTGCCGTTGATTGCATATTTATTATTGTTTTTGTCTATTATAAAGATTGCATCCGGATAATCGGCAGCACATTTGATCCTTACATTATCTATTGTATATGGATATTTTTCTCCCATATCAGATATAGAGATAGTGTGAGGATCTTTTTTTTGTGTAATTATCAAAAATATTGCTAAAGTAACGACAAAAAGCAATATTGCCGGCATGACATTTATTTTTTTATTTTCCATTTTTCCATAACCTCATTTTTTTTGTTATACATTTTGCTCTTGCATAGTTTTTAATCTTTCTGCAAGACCTGTTACAGCCTGCTGATTATCATTTGACAAATACCGCATTGTATCAAATAAAGTTTTTAAAGTCTCATTGCTCTGTATTATTTGAGCAATATTTGCTGTTGTTTCATCAAAATAATAGGGTTTTGTTGTATCTCTCAAGTTCATGAGATCATCTAGGCTGCAATCAAATACAGCTGCCAAAGCCTTTAAAGTTTTTAAATTTGGATTTTTTGTCCTGCCTGATGATATTCTCTCAATAGTTTGAACAGGTACATCAGCAAGTTTGGCAATTTTCTCATTTGTTAGCTTTAATTTTTTTTTGTAAAAATTAAAAGTTAGGCTCAAATTTTCCATATTGTTACACTCCTTTACATTTACTATTTTAACCACAATTTAATAAAAAACAAGTATATATATAAACAAAAACGGCAATAAAATAATGTAAATCGTTAATTTATTAAAATTTTCGTTAATACTTGACAAATTATTTGAAATGTTTTAGTATTATTTTCGTTAATTTAATAACGAAAAAGCATGTAAAATTTTGTAAATCGTTAGTCAATTAAAAGTAAAGGAATAAAAAATGTTTTTAAATTTAGCAACAGAGATCAAAAAAGCAGGATTATCTCAAAAAGAATTTTCAAAAAAAGTCAAGATAAATACAGTTGTATTTTCAAGAAAACTAAACGGAGACTCCGATTGGAAATTATCAGAAATAAGGCGGATCTTAGAGTTTTGGAATTTAAAACTGTCATTTGACTATCTTTTTGAAAATGTTGAGGTGCAGCAAGTTGGCTAGAGAATACAAAAAGAAAAAAAGACCGCTGAATTATGCTATTGCATTTGATGGCATAGAGTACAGCAAAGAGGACAGAGATTATCTTTGGCGGCAGCTCGTTATGACACTTATAAAACTGCATCAAAGTAATTTACAAAAAATAAATTAGAGGAGCAACGGTTATGGAGAAAAAATTATTTTTAGGCAGGATTAGAGCCTGCATTGCAAAACACAAGGCAAAGAAAAAAAGACAATTATTGATCAAAATTAGGACTCTTTATCAAGCATCTTATGATTTTTATTTGGCTCTTTATCTTATAGATGTTGAGAAAAATAAAAAAGTTGATTTGCCTGCATTTTTGTATTTATCCGGAGAGGTTATTTGCAAAAGTGCAGCAGAGCAGGCATTTGATGCTGTGTTTGAAAATGCTATCAGTCAAGGCATTAAAAGAATAAATAAGTGTTACAAATCTTATATCAAATATAGGAGAGCAATTTTAAGAGGTTGTTAATATGGCAAACAAAGACACAAACTCTGCTGTAATTAGAGTCCATAAAGATAAAAATTATACAGTAATGTCAAATGAGCATTTGTTATTTACAAAGCCGCCAATGAGCTTAAAAGCAAAGGTTTA
>JAFQOM010000035.1 GCA_017403205.1 Clostridia bacterium
ACTTTTGTGTGGGGGGTACGAATGGTGCGTCAAACTCAATAATAATAAGAAAATTGAATATTAAATAAAAGGCTTAAACGGATAAAATCGGTTTAAGTCTTTTGTGTTTTATAGGGTAATTAGATAAAGAGAGGGTATATAGTATGGCAGTTAAAACAATTGATTACACAATAAAAGTAAATGATTTTACAACAGAAGGTTTAGCAATTGATGCAAAGAAAAAAACAGCAATAAGAATTGATGGTTTAGACACAGAAAATGTAAAAGACCTTAGTATGAAAATTGATGGTGAAAACCTTGTAATTTCTTATGATGGCAAAAAGTTACTTGTTTCAAACTATACAAGCCTAAAATATATTAAAACTGATTATGAAAAAATTGGTAAAAAAGAATACTATAACCTTTTCAATATTATTGATAACAATGCTGTTGATAATACAACTAACCCTATTAATGCATATAACCCGAAAAATTTAACTGCTTTAGGTACAAACTATAACGATAAAATTGACCTTTCTTTATCTGGTTACACCCCAGTTGGTGCAACAAACATTAAAAAGAACAAAGGTATTACTTTTGATGGTAAACACGGTTCTGATATTTTAGTTGGTACAGATTACAATGATGTTTTCAAAGGTGGCAATGGTGATGATGAAATCACTGGTGGTGAAGGTGCTGATACTATCACTGGTGGTACTGGTAAAAATACAATTAAATATTCTTTTAGCGAAGATAGTGGCAATGATGTAATTAATTTAACAAAAGGTGAAAACTTTGTTTTAAAAATTGTTGGGGCAAATGTTAACGACCTTAAATTTAAATATTCTAGCAACAACAAAGATTTAATAATTTATACTTCTGATGAAAAATCAATAACCCTTAAAAACTTTGCATATAAAGATGTTACTAACAACTCAACAAAGAAAACAGAAAACACAAGTTCTGTAATTCTAACTGACGGAACAACAGAAGTAGATTTAAGAAAAGATTTGTATTTGACAGAAGATAATATAATAAATGTTTTTAAAAATTATACAGGAACTTGGCTTGATGAAGAAATAAATGCAAACAATCTTGAAAAATTTGACAAAAAAGGAAACCCACTAACCTCAGATGCCAAAGGCTTAACTTTAGATGGTAAAGGTGGAGATGATATTATTGTTGGTAGCAAATATGCTGATGTAATTAAAGGTGGCGACGGCAACGACATTATTAATGGATACGATGGGGATGACAAAATAACAGGTGGTAAAGGCGAAAATTCTATTTATCACCGTGTAGAACAAGGTAATGACATTATTTATCTAACAAAAGGGGAAACATTACACCTTGAAATGATTGGTGTTGATACTTTAGACGATTTAACTTTCACTGTTGCAAAAAATAAAAAAGACCTTGAAATATCAAGAAAAGACTACGAAGGCGAAAAAGTAACTCTTAAAAACTATTATTCAAAAGAACTTGGTGCAACTGTTTTAATCAATAATGTTGATTTAACAAAAGATGCAGAATTGGGAGTAATCGACAAAAATAATTATTTTGAAGTGCCAAGTACAAAAATCAAAACAAGCTATACAGGTTCTGCTTTGGCGGATGAAGTTGACGCAAGTGGATTAACAAGTGCAACAAATGCAAAAACAAATGCTGGTGTTAAAATCACAACAAAAGCAGGTGATGATATAATTACAGGCTCTGATTTTAACGATACAATTACAGGTGGCACAGGCAAAAACCTTGTTAAAATCTATGCTAACCAAGGCAATGATGTTATCAACCTTACAAAAGGCGAAAATTTAGTCATTGATTTAGTCGATGTTACAGGATTAGAGAATGTAAAATTCGAGTTTGTAAAAAATGATTTAAGAATTTATACACCAGAAAATAATTATCTAACTCTTAAAAACTTTGTAGCAAAAAACGTTACAAATAATGGTAATGCTAAAAAAGGTATTGAAGATACAAGTTCTGTAATACTCAATATTGGTGAGAATGAAATTGATTTAAGAAAAG
>JAFQOM010000036.1 GCA_017403205.1 Clostridia bacterium
CTCAGTGGTAGAGCTCCAGCCTTCCAAGCTGGCTGCGAGGGTCCGATTCCCTTCACCCGCTCCATTTTTTTAAACAACTGATATATTTTTTATTATGTTTCAGTAGCTCAGTTGGATAGAGCACCGCCCTTCTAAGGCGGGTGTCGGGGGTTCGAATCCCTCCTGGAACACCATTTTTATTTATAGGGTTTTTATAATCAAATAAATAAATTTGTGGTGATCGTAGCTCAGTTGGCTAGAGCGCCAGATTGTGGCTCTGGAGGCCGTGGGTTCGAGTCCCATCTTTCACCCCATAAAATTAACCACCCAAATTTGGGTGGTTTTTTAATTTTAATTTAAAATAATAATTTTGAATATTTTGCCAAAAATGCTTAATACTAATTGAGAAAGGGAGGGTAAACAAAATGAGAATTGCTAATATCATCGCTTGGATTTTTCTAATTATAGGTGGCATAAATTGGCTTTTAGTTGGGTTATTTTCATGGAACTTAGTCACAGCAATTTTTGGTGGAATAACTTTGTTAACAAGAGTTATTTATTGCTTAGTGGGTTTAAGTGCAATCTGGCTACTTATTTCGCCTTTTGCATTTGGTGGAAGAATTTCTCTTTGGGGACATGACGACGGCTATAACAGATAAATAATAAAAAGAGAGTTTTAATTAAAACTCTCTTTTTGTTTATAACAATATACAAATAATACCGCCCTTGCCTTCATTAACTATTCTCGTTAATGTTTTTCTCATTTTCTTTTGAGCTTCTATTGGCATTGCAACAATTTTTTTGTTTAAACCTTCATTTACAAGGCTATGCAAACTTCTACCAAACATGTTAGTTTGCCAAATACCTTGTGGATCATTTTCAAACTCTTTTAGCAAAGATTTAACCAAATCTTCGCCCTGTTGCTCGCTGCCAACAATTGGACTTATTTCTGTTTGAACGTCCACTTTCATTATATGCAAGCTTGGCGCACTTGCCTTTAGTCTAACACCATATCTAGAGCCTTGTTTAACAAGTTCTGGCTCTTCTAAGTGCATTTCTTCCATTTTTGGACTAACAACACCATATCCTGTTTGTTCAACCTGATAAAGTGCGTCTTTTATCTTGTCAAACTCTGTTTTAGCATAAGACAATTGTTTTAAATAGCCAACAAGTTGAAAATCGCTTGTAATTTCCTGCCCGCATTGTTTAGATAAAACCTTATAAAACAAATTTCCCTTTGGTTTTATATCTAAATAAACAGTACCATCCCCCATATTAATATCTGATATTAATATTTCTTCAAAATTTGAACTGTTTGCAAATATACTTGTTGTTTGGTTTATTTCACCTATTTTGCTTGCCTTTTCTATAATTTTTTTAGATTCTTGCAATATTTCTTGAATAATATCATCATCAAAAGGTAAAGCTTGCAACCATTGAGGCATTTTAACCCTTAAAGAATATATTGGAAATTCTTGCAAAATATTTTTAAAAATATCATCTATATTATCTTCTGTTAAATTTTTTACATCCATTGGTATAACCGGAGCATCGTATTTTTTTTCTAATGTTTCACATAAATTATATGTTATATCGCTTTGAGGTATTGTTGTGTTTAAAATTATAACAAATGGTTTTTTATGAGATTTTAATTCTTTAACAGTAAACTCTTCTGCTTGAATAAAATTATTTCTTGGCAAGTCTCCAAATGACCCGTCAGTTGTAACCATAACACCAATTGTAGCATGCTCTGAAATTACTCTTTTTGTGCCAATTTCTGCAGCCAATTCAAACGGTATAGGGTCATTATCCCACGGTGTTTTTACTAATCTAGGTTTATTACCTTCACTTAAACCTTCTGCCCCTTCTACACCAAAACCAACACAGTCCACCATTTTTAATTTTAGGTTAACTACATCATTAATTTGAATTTTTACCGCCTCCTTTGGAATAAAGTGCGGTTGAGTTGTCATAATTGTTTTTCCATCTGCGCTTTGTGGCAATTCATCACGTGTTCTTATTTTGTCATTTTCATCTTTAATGTTTGGCAAAACAATACTGTTTATAAAATTTGAAATAAATGTTGATTTGCCACATCTAACTGGCCCTACAACGCCAACATAAACATCACCAGATGTTCTTGTGGCTATATCTTCATAAATTTTGTATAAACTCATAAATATTCCTCCACAAATAATAAGAAAATTTTTTATCTTACTCTTATTATATTATTAAAAATATATGAGTTTTTTTTGTTATTTATGACAATAAAAAATAGGTTAATGTATTTGCAATAAAATATTTACCATTAACCTATTTCTTTTTGCTTTAAATCATTTTTTTGTTCTTTAGATAATTTATTTTTCTTCAATTTTCCAAAACTTTTTGTAAGAATAACCTTATTTTCTTTGCCGACCAAAAGCTTAAATATATTTTGGCGATGAGCAAAAAATACTAAGCAGAATATTACAAACAATAAAATACTAATTGCTATGTTACCGCTACCATTTATAATACCCAATACATATGCCTCATAAATTGTAAATGTGGTTATCATAAAAAATGACAAAAGTGAAGCATAGTGAAACACTAACAAATATAAAAAGCCACAAACAAATATAATTAATCCCATCATTGGACTTGCAACAAAATACATGCCATAAACAACAGCTGCACCTTTGCCGCCTTTAAACTTGTAAAATACTGGAAATATGTTTCCAATAAGTGAAGAAAGTCCGCCTGTAAATAAGCCAATATATGCATTTATACCTGCAGCAGGCCCACCAAACAAATAATAGCCCACTAAGGCAGGTATAACGCCTTTTAGCATGTCTAAAACAAGTGTTAACAAACCTATAGCAAAACCTAAGTTTCTCAACATGTTCATTGTTCCCGGATTGCCACTGCCGGATTTTGAAATATCATATTTCTTTGCTTTACTAATAATTCTAGCAAAAAAAATATTTCCTAATAAATATGAACCTATAATTAATACTAAAAATTTCCACCACTCCATACTACAAATCTTCCTTTTCTGAACGATTTTTTATGGTTAACTGAATAGGTGTTCCCTGAAAATCTACAGCATCTCTTATACAATTTTCTAAATAGCGTTCATAAGAAAAGTGCATTGCTGATTTATCATTAACAAACACAACAATGTTTGGAGGGTTTGTACTTGCTTGGGTTGCATATAAAATTTTAAGTCTTTGACCATTTTTTGATGGAGGTTGCTTCATATTAATGGCATTTTGAATAATTTCATTTAACACACCCGTTTTAATTCTTTTTGAAGCATTTTCTAAAACCATTTCAACTAAAGGCATAATTTTATTTGTTCTTTGACTGGTTTTTGCAGAAATAAAAACCGGAACAAAATAATCCATAAACTTTAAATCTTCTTTAAGTTTGTTTGTATAAGTGTTTATTGTTTTATCATCTTTTTCCACCAAATCCCATTTATTTAAAACAATAACACTTGGTTTTTTTTGTTCATGTACAAAACCAGCAACTTTAACATCTTGCTCTGTTATGCCACTTGCAACGTCAATAACAATTAATACAACATCTGCACGTTTTATAGCTTCTATAGATCTAAGAACGCTGTATCTTTCTATTGAACTGTCTTCAATGGCATTTTTTTTGCGCATACCAGCTGTATCAATTAAAACATAATCTTTATTATTATACCTAAAAGGGGTGTCAATTGCATCTCTTGTTGTGCCAGCAATAGAACTAACAACAAGCCTGTCCTCCCCTAATAATCTATTTGTTAAGCTGCTTTTGCCTGCATTTGGTTTGCCAACAATGGCTATTTTAACAACTTCTTTTGGTTCTTCAGTTGTTTTTGAAGAATTTTTTAAATAAACAACAACCTGATCTAACAAATCTCCAAGCCCTTTAGATTGTTCAGCCGAAATTGCAAAAACATCTTTAAAACCAAGTTCATAAAAATCGTAAGAGTTCTCTACCTCAAAATTATCAAGTTTATTAACAACAACTATAATATTTTTTTTGCTTTTTCTTAAATATTCAGCTACTTGCCTATCAGCATTTGTCATGCCAGTTTTGCCATCAACAAAAAGCAAAATAACATCTGCCAAATCTATTGCAATTTGTGCTTGAGCAAAAATATTTTGTTGAATTTCACCTTGTTCTTCAAAGTCTAAACCACCAGTATCAACCAAAGTAAAATAATGACCACACCATTCGGCATCGCCATAAATTCTGTCTCTTGTTACCCCAGCTATATCATCTACAATACTAATTCTTTTGCCGCAAACCTTGTTAAAAAAAGTACTTTTTCCAACATTTGGTCTACCAACAACTGCAACTAATGGTCTCATTGGTATTTCCTTTCAAAGTTATATTATCACATATAGCAATTTTTATCAATAATTTATATTTGTGTTTTTTATAATCTTTTTGATTAAAAGTAACAAAAAATCACTATAAACAATATGATTAAAAACTAACAAAAAGAACGCCTCCATTTTGCGTTCTTTTTATTATTAATTAGTTTACTTTGTTTAAAAAATCTATAAACGTGGTGATGTCTTTAAATTTTCTGTATACAGCTGCAAATCTCACATAAGAAATTTCGTCTAATTTTTTTAGTCTATCCATAACCATTTCACCAATTTTACTGCTTTTAACTTCTTGCTCTAAAGAATTTGAAATTTGTTTTTCAATACTCAAAACAAGGTCATCTATTTGATTCATTGTAATTGGGCGTTTTTCACAGGCTTTAATTATGCCTCGCTTAATTTTCTGCGGATCAAATGTTTGTCTTGATCCATCATTTTTTATAACCAAAATTGGTGTACTTTCCACCATTTCATATGTGGTAAATCTTTTGCCACATTTAAGGCATTCCCTTCTGCGCCTGATAGAATTTGTATCATCAGCAGATCTAGAATCTATAACCTTGCTATCTGTATAGCCACAAAAAATACATTTCATAGACTTTTCTCCGTGGTTAAATTTATGTTTACATTATAACAAATTATAAGCAATGTTTCAAATAAAATTAATATAATTTTTATGGACCACAAAAGGCATCAATACTCGTCAGTTGGATTGCTATTTATATCTGTATTTTTATTTGATATAGACCGTTCATTAGCGTCAAAAATTCTTACATTTTTTTTAGGTTTTTTTTGCCCAGGTTCTATAACCTCAACCAAAATAACGTCTTCACCTACTTTACATATACAATTTAAAGGTATAAATAACTCTTGATTAGGCTTAAAAATATTAAAAAAAGACTTACACCCAGGAACAACAAAGCCTAAAATACAATTTCGTCTTAAATCTAAAACAACGTCACAAACATGTCCCAATAATCTACCACTTAAAACATTAATAACCTGCTTATCTCGAAGCTCTGCAAAAGAAGTTTCCAAACAAATGGTCCCCTTATTTTTATTTATATTAAATATATATGCCAAAAGTTTTTAAAATAAAACAAATTATGACAAAATATAAAATAAAAAAAATAAGAAACA
>JAFQOM010000037.1 GCA_017403205.1 Clostridia bacterium
AACGTCAACTTTGAGTTGAGTTATATTTTCAACTTCATCATCACAAGTTTTTACATCGCACGAAAAAACATAAAAACCACAACTTGCAAGTTTTAAAGCAGTGGCTCTACCCATACCGCTAGCACCACCGGTAATTAACACATATTTCATAATAACACCTCTTTTTTATTATAATATTTTTTGATTTTGCAGTCAAACAATGTAAACAATATAAAAAAACACTCTTTACTTAATAAAATTGTTGTGATATAATATTTTTGTAAGCGAGGGTGATATTATGGAAAAAATTGAAAAATTAGAAAAAGCAATATCATTTTTAGAACAACTTTCAAAGGGTGTTGACCCAATAACAAGTAACACTGCGGATATTAACACATTAAAAAGGGAAGAGATTATAAATTGCCTTTTGTTTTCATCAAGTATTCTTGAAGAAGTTTTAAATAATAAAGGTGAGGTTGTTCAAGTAATAAGACCTGCAAGATTTGATAGCAGGTTTGTCAACACTGCAAATATAAAAATCTCTCAAAAACCAATTGCTCTTTCAACATTGGTTTTAAACATTAATAAAGAATCAACAAATAAGAAAATGAGAAACCTTGGTGCTTCTAGCATAAAAAACTGGCTTGTTGAAAATGGATATGTTACAGAAGAAAAGGTGGCGGTATTAAAAAACGTTAACGAACTTAGAATTACTGATAAGTCACAAGAAATAGGAATTGTTGAAGAGGCAGTTGTGGACCAAACGACAGGCGAGGTTAAAAACTCAGTAAAACTTACAGACAAGGCTCAAACATTTATCATAAACAATCTTGATACAATTCTAAATGAAAATACAAACGAAGAATAAGAAAGCAGACTAAGGTCTGTTTTTTTATGCAAATTTTCAAGTAGCAATTTCACTTTCGGTCTTTACGAATAAACAACTCTATGATAAACTATAAACAATAGCAAAAGGACTATAATATGGATAGTAATCAATCATTAGAAAAAGTAAAAACACATGCAAAGGCACTCGCAGACTTCTCTCCAATGCTTACTGAATATTCACCAATAATTATAAGCCACCCCTACACAAAGTGTGGGATTGTTCCTTATTGTAAAAATAATGATTTTTCAACATTTACTCAATTGGATATTACAACTAGTGAGGAAAATTTAATTGCTTTGCAAGAAATGATAAAAGAGCAAATCGACTCTTGTAACTCAATTGAAAGAATATATGCACTTCTTAATCCGACTTACCAAATGTATTTTGTTAACTGCATAAAAGATGTTGTATCGCTAGATATTTTCTCAAAACTTCTTGCTGATGCCTATGTTAATACAGAATACCCGAACACCAATCCTAACATTCCAAAACAAACAATGATAAATCTATTTAAAAGTGCTGATAAAAAAATGTTGATGAGCGAAGAAGAACATGATATATATTCTTCATTTGATGACACCATAAAAATTTATAGAGGAGTATCCTCTTTAAGCAAAAAGCACATAAACGCAATGTCTTGGACTCTTGGTAAAAATATAGCAAAAAAGTTTGCCAATAGATATTTTTCAGAAGGCTATGTTTTTGAGGCAGAAATTGATAAAGAGCATATCCTTGCATTTTTTAACTCAATGCAAGAAGCAGAAGTGGTTGTTGACCCCAAACATCTTAAAAACATAAAACAAGTTAAAGAAAGTGAAGAAAAGGTAGAAATGGAATAAATGATAAAAAAGAAAATAGATAAAACACACCACCTAAGAAGCGGTGTAACCTTAGAAATTGAAGACAGCAACCAAAACTCTTTTACAATGGAAATAGGGGGCAATACTGACCTTTATTGGGTAGCAAATGGAAGAATGGATCAATTTGTTTTCAACTTTAAAAAAGATAATGAATTTTATAATATTTTGGACGAATTATTTACCGTGATAAAAAAAGATGATAATCCAAACTATCCAACAATTGAAGGAAATTCTTTTACGTGGCTAAGTGAGGACAGACCAGAAGAAGATGCTAATCACCTTAAAATAGAAAAACAACAAGATAAATATATTATTGAGTTTAATAAAAATCCAGGAAACTTTTATCCTATGTGCGCTATATGTTTTTGCAACTCTGGAAGTTATCACCCAAACATTGAAATCCACTTTATGAAATTATTTAATAGTTTAGCATTTGGTTATAAATATGAAGAAGAGCCAGAAAGTAAATAAAAAGGCTATTTTTCTTTACAACCAAAAACACATATACAAAATTGTATATGTGTTTTTTCTATTGAGATAATATTTTTATTGAATTACTAATTAAAACTTTATCTTCTCTCTCTTCATGAAAACTTAAAACATAGTATTCATACATTCTTCCCGCCACGCAATTTTCATCTTTAATAGATTTTATTAATCCGTCACC
>JAFQOM010000038.1 GCA_017403205.1 Clostridia bacterium
AAGCTTTTTAAAAAAATCTTTCATAATATAAATGTATGGCCAATATTTTTTTTGTATGTAAGTTTTTATAAAACAATTAAAAACAAATTCTATTTTTTTTAATTCTATCGCTAATTAAACTAACTTCAAAATTATATTTGTTTTGTTCTGTAAGCCTATAATTTACATTTATATCATTTATTGTTATTTCAAAATAATTTTTTAAAACATCATAAATATCGCTTTTTATTTGTAACAAACTAGATGACGACAATTCTTGTTTATCGTTTTTTAAAATTTCTTTAATTCTGTTAAAAGATTTTTGCGCTAGTTTCATTTTAAACCCTCTTTTTTATTGCCCTTTTAAAAAAACCAATTATCCCCTTATATTTTTCTGTTGGATCGTATAATTTACTGTTTTCACCCAAAACATTTTTTGCTAACATTGAAAATGCTAAATAAGACTCACAATCTCTGTTTACTGTTTTTCCAACGCCTAAAAGCATGCATATATTGTCATCCTCTGGTATAATTCCACAAACTTCACATGATAAAATCTCAGCTATTTTTTGATAATCTAGCATCTCATTATCTACAACCATATCCCCTCTAACCCTGTTAACAACCAAGTTTATTGATTTAATATTGTAATTGTTTAACATCATCAAAACCTTGTCTGCATCCCTTAAGCTTGACAAGTGAGGGGTAACAACAACAATAGCCTCATCAGCCCCTACGACTGCCCTTTTAAAAGGTTCGTCAATACCGGCGGGACAATCTATTAAAATAAAATCAAAATAGTCATCTAGCATATCTATAACATTTTTTACATTTTGCGCTGTTACTTGAGATTTATTATATGAATGAGCAGATGGCATTATATATAAATTTGGATAATTTAAATCTTGAACAAGGGCTTGTTTAGCTCTACACCTGCCCTCTATAACATCTACAATATCAAAAACAATTTTATTTTCAACACCTGTTACAACATCCAAATTATTTAGACCTATATCAACGTCAACCAAAACAACCCTTTTGTTGTGTTTACACAATGCTACCCCTAAATTAGCACATACAGTTGTTTTGCCAACTCCACCTTTGCCGCTTGTTAAAACTATTTTTCTTGCCATAAAACAAATCCTTTTTAAAAATATGATTTAATAATAAGGATAAAATAAAAAAAGCAAACAACATTTATGTTCGCTTTTTTAAGTTCGACAATTTTATTTTAAAAAACTAATTTTCTTCAACAATAGTCTGCAACATGGCTGGATTAGCAAATAAAGATTCACTACCTAAAACACCAAAGACTTCTGGATTATCAACAACAAAGCCAGACACACCTAAAACCTTTTTAAAAAATTTTTCTAAACCTGTAATTTGTGCGCCACCACCACAAAATATAATCCCCTCTTGTTTTATATCTTGCACAACTTCTGGACTGCAGTTATTTAAAAATACTTGTATTGTTTGCATTATTTTAAAATAGACCTCATATATAGGGGTTAAAAGCTCTTGTGCTGTTATTATTGTATTTATTGGGCTTTGTGTTGTAAGGTCCTGAACAGTAACTTCCATACTGCTTTTATCGGTTTCATATAATGAACCAATTTCATGCTTAATTTTGCTTGCAATATTTGCACTAACCATATAATTTTTAGTTTTTGCTAAATGCTCTACTATTTTATTATCTAAAAAATTGCCCCCAACATTTACAGAGCAAGCAGAAATAATTTTGTTGTTAACAATAGAGCAAATTTCAGTTTTACCCGCCCCTATATTAACAATCATATTTGCCTTACCCAAGCTAAAATATTGACTATCGTTTAAACTAGCACACACTACATTATAAACAAAATCTATTTTTGCAAAACCTATGGAGTAAAATACATCTTTATAATCTTCATATTGCTTTTGTGTTAATGATGTTGGCAAACAAACTATAATTTTTATTATTGGCTTAACCATTTTAAATTGAATAATTTTACCCAAAAAATAATTGATCATTTTTTTTGCAAGATCAACATTTTTTATAACTCCCTCAATAATCGGTTTAACCAAAACCTGATCACTTGAAAGTTTTCCACAGTATTTTTGTGCCTGAAGACCAACGTTAATCAATTTTAGATTTTTTCCGGTATTAGACATAAGCAAAACACTTGGCTCGCGCAATACAATTCCGCTATTTTTTTTGTAAATTGTAGTGTAATTACTACCAACATCTATACAAAGCTCATAACTAGACATAGATTATTTCCTTTTTTATTACAAAACGTATTTTAAATGATTTTAATTTATTTCATAATTAATAAAATTATAACAAAAAAAAGAAATGTAGTAAAAGCATTTTAATAACTTTGATGCACATTTCTTTTTTGCATAACTTATTATAAAACTTCTAAAGTCTTTTTATAAACTTTTTTGAAATCTTGAGAAGATTTTAAAGCTTCTCTAACCTCTATAGAAGCATCAATTGTAACAATTGTTTTCATAATAACAGAGTCACCTAAAATATCACAACTAATATCTTGAACAACACCCCTGTGGGTTTTATCAAGGGCTTCTGCAAGTCTTACTATTAAAGATAGCTTTTTAACAGCCTCTAAATCTTCTTCTTGCAAAATATCTTTATATTTAATCCATTCTGCCAAGTTAAAATCGCTTAAATTTTGTGAAGCACTAACAAATGCTGCCAAAATAATTTCTCTATGAGTAGCACCCAAAACTTCACTATTTAAAATAACATGAAAACTGTTTCGTTCGTGATCATAAAATTTAATTCTTTGTCCACAATCATGCAAAACAGATGCTATTCTTAAAACCTTTATATAACCTCTTGGCAACTTGTGCAAAACTTTAAGTTGTCTAAACAAAATTAATGCTAGTTCGCTTACTTGTTTTGAGTTATTGTATTCACTATCATAAAAAGTTTTAATGTTTTCTAAACTAAAGCCCAATAAATCTGAAATAGGTTTTTCGTTTGTAACAGGAACAACTGCATTGTATACAAAACCCTCTTTCATGCCCTTTGTTGATATTGTTATATTTTCAAAGCCACAATGTTCTAGGGCTGCTTTTATCATGCAAATTCCACTTGCAAAAACATCAGATCTTTCTGCGCTTAAGCCCTTGATTTTTTTAGTTTTATCAATATCAAGTGTTTTAACAAACTCATAAACACTATTTAAATCTTTTTCTGTCATAACATAGTTATGTGCTACATCAAGTGGATATTTTTTAAGTTTGCGTGAGATCATACCTGCATTAATAAATGAGTTGCCAACGCCAACAAAAGAATATTCTGGTTCTATATTTTTAAGCCAATCAATTTTATTAATTTCTGCCTTAAAGTTTTCTACCATTGCTTCGCATGCTTTTGCTGGATTAGTTTGACTTTCCATTGCTTTTGCAATTGTATATGTTCCAAAAGGAATAATAACTTGGTTTAAAACATTTCTTCTATTATATTGAACAATTCTTGTTGATCCACCGGAAACATTAAATATAACCGCTTTTGGCATGTCAAGAGAATTGATAACCCCGTTATATAGAGCATTAAGTTCTTCTTCCTCTGACATAATTTTAAATTTAAAACCACATGTATTATATATTTCATCTAAAAAACTGCGGTAGTTTTTTAAATTTCTTAGGTTATGTGATCCAACAGCAATAATGTCTTCAATCTTGTTAACTTCACATACCATCTTATACATTTTTAAAATAGTCAATGCTTCGTTGCTTCTCGCTATTCTTAAAAGACCTTCACCATCAAAATCATTAACAATTTTAACAGTTTCACTCATTTCTTCAAAAACAACAAAGTTGCCTGTTGATGTAACTTGAGCCAAAATCAAATCAATTTTGCTGCTTCCTAAATCTACTATAGCTATTTTTCCCAATTTAATTGCACTCCCCTGTGTGAATATTTACGTCCAAATTATAAACCAAAAATATAAACAAGTCAATCGCTTTTTATTTTGCTTTTTTATGAACACACAGTTTATATAAAAATAAAAAACCCCTTTATGGGGCTTTTATTTTAGGTATAATTATTTTTCAATTTTGATTGCTTCTACAGGACAAATACCTTCGCATGTTCCGCATTTAATGCAAACATTTGGGTCTATTTGGCTTTTGCCATCAACCATTGAAATTGCGTTAACTGGGCAAGCTCCTTCACATGCGCCACAACCAATACATTTTTCTTTATCTACCATAGATTTTAAAACTCCTTTTATCCTTCTTTATTCTACACCCCAAAAATAAAAAAGTAAAGGCAAAAAACAAATTTATTTATTTTGTTTTTTCTTTACAATAAAGCTAACGAATTGACAAATTGAGAGCGTTAATAAAAAAATTCCAAACCAAAATTTTAAAGATTCTTGTGGGATATTTTGCACAAAAAATGAAGAAAAAGCAGCAAATATTGTGCCAAAAATTGAAAATAATATAGCCGGAAAAACTTTTATTAACTTATTTTTAATATGAAAATATATAACAAAAATCGACATAAATACAAACGAAAAGATATTTAAAAGTTGAGCTTGTTTTTGAGCAATAGAAACCAGCATTGATAAAAGTGGAATCAATAATGTTCCCCCTCCCATACCAAGACCGCCCAAAATTCCACCCAAAAACCCAGATAAAATATATAAAAATACTGTCATAAATAAATTCCCAATTAAAATTTTTGTTAAAAACAAGCTAAAAATACTAAAAAATCATTTTTAAGCTAGCCAAAAACATAAGAAGAATAAAAACAAAATTAATTGTGGTGTTGGTTAATTTTTTTAATAATTTTGCACCCACAAAGCCGCCTATTACAACACCAAGCGTCACAAAAAATATAGACCCTACATCACAAGGCAGCGTTGTTATATAAACTATTAAAGTGGGAACACTTATAATAGCCATAATAAGTATTGTTGTTGCATGGGAAGATTTATCATCTATCTTTAAAAGCCACTTTAATAAAGGTACACATAACATACCTCCTCCACCGCCAAACAAGCCATTTATTGTTCCAATTACAATAGAACTTAGTAAAAATACAATAATCTTAAATTTATTTTTCACAATATTATTATGTTGAAAATCTTTTTTTTTATTAGATTTTTAAAAGCAAAGTTAATGGTGAGTATTTTTTAACATTTGCAATTATTCAACAAAAGCAACTAGATTTAGCTGGTTTTTAAACAAAATTCTGCAACTAAATATTGATAAAATTATTGCAATTTATTTAATTATAATATATAATAACAAAAGTTATTTGCGCCCTTAAATTTTACTGGTTTTGGGCAAAAACATTTATTAAAGGACATTTATATGAAAAAGATTTTAAACACAAACAAATTGTTAATTTCATTGTTAATAGCAATGTGTATGTTGCTATGGTCTTTTGTTGCTGTTTTTAGTATTAAGTCATATGCGGATTCTAGCTACTATGGCACAAATACTATTTCTGTAACAAACGGCAAATTTGATGATTTTACAAAAAATACCGAACACCTACCATACAAAATAGATACTGGCTGGAATAATATTGTAGGATTAAATTCAACAACTGCATATGCAGGTATTGTTGACACAGGCTCAAACTTTGAAACTAATGGCAAATTTGGCTTGCCTGTTAATCCTAGTGTAGACTCAAGCATAACAAATTCTGATACAAACATCCTTATGATTAAGTCAAAGGGAAATGAAACAAAATATGGTTTTGAAAGTAATGAACTTACTTTGGCTAAGGCTAAGTATTATGCTATTTCTGTTCGTGCAAAAACCGGCTTGAGGGATACTTCAAATAAAATTATTAATGAAACTGTTGCAACAGGTTCTATATATACCACCCTATCAAATGAAGACGAAAATAACTTTTTAAACGTTTCTACCGGTGGCCAATGGCAAACATATACTTTCTTTGTAGAAACAGACACTTTTAGTGATGCTAAATTTAACATTCAACTTAGACTTGGAAACAAAAAAACAAACTCTAATGGCGTTGTATTCTATGATCAAGTTGAAGTTGTAGAAATCGCAAACATTGATTACTATTCTGCAAAAGCTGCTAATAAAGAAAACTCTAAATTTATTAGTTTAAATGAAGATATTACAACAAGTTTTAATAATTCAAGCTTTGAAAAAGACTTTGAAGGTTGGAATGTAAAAAACAATTCTTCTTATGCATCAATTAAAACAAAAAACAGTATTAATGAAGAATTAAATTTGTTTGAAAAAACAAGCAATGTTAACTATGCTGATAACTTTGTTTATGACGGGGGTAAATCTCTTTTAATTTTAAATAGAACAAAAGATTACACCTCAATATCTTCTAAAACAAACAATACAATTGAAATCGCTCAACATGGTTATTACAAACTTTCATTTCTTATTAAAACTGGCTCATTAAGCTCTGGTGGACTTAATGTTAAGCTTAGCCAAGTTGCAGAAACAGATGCAATTTCAAAAGAGCAAACAGGTCTCACATCTAGTTCCAGCACTCTTAAACAATACAACAACTTTTCTCTAGTAGAGTTTTATATAAGAGGTAATGTTTATAAAACAGAAAAAGTTTCTATTTCTTTTGATTTAGGAACAGAAAAAGATCCTGTTTCAGGTTGGGCAATAATTGACAACATTGTGCTTGAAAAAATAAGTGCTAGTGAATACTCTTCAAATTCTTCAAGCGACGCAAAAGTTTTAGATTTAAGTTCAAAAGCAACATCTACTGCAACATTAGCAAATAGTTCTTTTGACTTTGTTTCTACAAATTCTAAAGACACCTACCCTATGGCACCTCAAAACTGGTCTGGCGAAAACTCAGCACTTAGTGGTGTTATTAGAGTAAAAGCAGAATACTTTAATGTTGACGCTCCTTTGTATGGGTTATCTTCTACGGACAATCCTGGTCCAAACTCTTCATATGATATTTACGTAGAAAATAACATTAAACCAAATATTTTAACAACTGATGAAAACGTTTTAATGGTTAGATCAAACAATGCTAACGATGCTTATTTTAAAAGCGAAAATAAAACCATTAATGCAAACAGCAGTGAAGATAAAATTGTTAAATTTGAAGTTGGAGTAAAGACAATTGCCGATGCAAAAGCATTTATTAAATTGGTTGATAAAGATTCAAATACAATTGCCGTTTTAGAAAATATTTCATCAAATGCAGATTGGACAAAATATATTATCTTTGTTAAAAATGGTGTATCTAGTATTGATGTAAATTTTGTATTGGGCGTTAAAGGAAATGAAAACAACAACTACGCCTTCTTTGATCATGTAAAATACACAGATAATGTTGAATCTGATATGCAAACAATTGTTGCAACACAAAACAGTGTATTTGTAGATTTAAAAGAAGATAGCTTCTACTCTGCTACAAATATTCAAACAGAATTAAACGTTTATCAAGCAGCAAACTACTCTACTTATTTAAAAGATGAATTAAAAGATTCTGCAATGTATAACGGCGTTGTAAACTCTCATTATCTAGATGGTGTTAAACTTCGTGAAAATGCAAACGACAAAAATATTTTAATATTCAGCAACGTTGTTAAAAGTTATCAATCATTAAATACAAATTACACCTACTCTTTGACAAAAGATAATTATTATGAATTTTCTGTTTGGGTAAAAACAAATTTTGAAGGAACAACCAATGCAGAAAAAGCTGGTGCTATCTTTGAAATTTTAACATTAGACAAAGAAAACAACACTATAATTGCTAATGCTGAAAATAAATTAAAATTTTATGGAATTTCAACTTCAACAGAAGAAAATAATGGTTGGGTAAAATATTCTATTTATGCTGTAGCAGAAAGTGATCAATCTGTTAAAATTATTTTAGGTCTTGGAACACAAGAAAATGCAACACAAGGAACAGTTTATTTTGATGATTTAAAAGTATCCTCAATATCTCAAGATGAATATGCACAACAAACAGCAAATAACACAACTATAATTACAAAAGCTGTTGAACCAACAACTTCAAACAATGGCAATGACGAAAACACATCAACAGAGTCTTCTGCCCCAACCGATTTTAACTTCTTTGCTTTATTCTCATCAATAATACTAGCTGTTGCTCTTGTATTTGCTATTGCGGGTTATTTAATTAGAAGAATACCTAAAAAGAAAGCTGAAGCTGTTGTTGAAAAATCAAGCTATAGCAAAACTCCTCGTGACCTAGATAAAAAAGAAGTTAAACGCGAGTTAAAAGAAATGCGTGAAACAAAATCACAAAATATAAAGGCAGAATTAGATGCTTTAAAAGATAAAAGAAATTCTCTTCAAGAAGAATATGAAAAAAAATATGAAGAAGAAAAAGATTCTACTGAAAGAGAAAACTTATATAAAAATCATACAAAAAAAATAAATAAACTTACAAAAGAAATTGATTATCTTGAATCTGCCCTAGTTTATGTAAATGATAATGTTAACATAAAAAATATGGAAAATTTAGAAATCAAAAAAAGACAAAAACAAATAAACGATGAATTTGAAAAGTTAAATAAACTAGAAAATGACGACAAAAAATAATTGATAATCAAAAAAAAAGAACCTAATTTTATAGGTTCTTTTTTTATCTACAAAACTTAAATGTAATTTTTAATCAATTTCTTTGCGATAGCTTCTTCTACGCTTATGTTGTATGTAATCAAATATATCCCACTGAGATTGAATTCTTATATTATCTTCAAGCATTAAATTTGTTTCTGCATACTCTATTTTCTTTTCAATCATACCATTGATTAGTTCTGATAAAATTAAAGTATTAACCCCCTTATTTTGATACTCTGGTTTAATTGCTATTAAACCAAGATCAATGCTTTTAGGTTTTTTAATTTGACGCAACATCCTAAATATGCCAAAAGGTAAAAGTTTGCCCTGGCTTTTGTTAACAGCTTCTGACAATGAAGGAAAAACTAAACCAAAGCCAACCATTTGATTTTGTTCATTTACAACTGCTACAATAAAATCTTTGTTTAAAATTAAGCTAAATTGATCAATTAAGCTATCTTTCATCTTTTCTGAAAAAGGCACTACCCCATATAAAGGTGAGTATGCCTCATCTAAAGTTTGAAAAAATTGATCTTTATATTCGGCAACAAATTTTTTAATACTTGTTGGTTTAACAACCTTTAAATTATATCTTTTTGATACAACTCTTGCTACTCTTTCTATTCTTTCGTTTGGCTCTTTTGGGCTAAATATTCTGTATTCCACCCAATCAAC
>JAFQOM010000039.1 GCA_017403205.1 Clostridia bacterium
GTAAATAATTGTCCACACAATTGGAATTAATATGTTTGATATCCACTGGCTTGGTTTTGTTAAAGAATTGAAAAAAGGCATGCCTATATTAACAAAAATACTGCCCAAAACAGCCACTATAATTATTAAGATAAACGATAAAATAATTTGAAAGGTTTTGTTTTTAAAAATACTCATATCACAAGTATATTTTTTTATAACTAAAATTATTCTGTTTCATTACATATTAATCAAAAACTTGTGTGTTGTGCTAAACATATAACATATTGACTTAAACAACAAAATCATTTATAATTTTTACATCAAATTATTGTATTTTAAATTATAAAAAAGAGGGGTTTTATAAATATGTTGGAAGAAAACATCCTTCTAAACTCTAGCGAAGATATTACCTTTCCATTTACAAACGAGTGGAAAAATGTTTATAACTTTGTTGTAAAAACAATAACAGAAGCTAACGAATCACATTTAATAAAAATGCTTGATGATTTTTTGGATGTTTTAATAAAGCATGGCGATGCTCAAGAAGACATTGTTTTAAAAACAGCAATGTTATATTTTGTTGCAAAAAACTCTTCTGTTGATTATACAAAATTACAACAAAAATACTCTTCTGCTGTAAATGAAGGTGTAAACTGCTTGTTAAAAAGCAATACAAATGCAGATTTAGAAAATATTTTTGCTAATAAAAAATATGCTTATCTTGGCAAAATTAAATTAGCCGATTATATAACAATTTTAAATACAAACAAAAACGGTGAACTAATAAACAAAATCAAAATTGTTGCTCAAGTTAACAATATTATAAAAAATTATAAAAACAAAACACATAAAAAACTTATAAACATTTTAATCGAAACCAAAAATGCAATAAATTAAAAACAAAGGGGCTTTTATAATGTCTATTCCAAACCCAGAAGTATTTCATGAATTGTTACGCAATATTAATCGAGCACGTACAGATGATGAAATACAAGCAATGATTGTATCTTTAAAATCTGAATTTGAAAATTTAGAAAATGCTAACATCGCTTTTGTTGAAGAGCGTGTTAAATCGCCTATGTCTGCGTTAAAAAAATATAGCAGCAAAGGCTCGTATCAAAAAGCTTGGAATAATATGAAAGATATTATTGGCTTAATGGTTGTTGTTAGTGACAACTCTGAAGTTGATAAGGTTATTGAATATATTGTTGAGCATTACAGCGACTATAAAAATCCAAATTCAGAAAGACTATATCAAGATTTTAGAAAAAGCTCCGTTAGAAAAACAAGAGTTCAAGAAGAATCTTTTAGCCCACAAGACCCTACCGGCAGACCATATCAAACAAATGACGGGTATAAAAACGTTAGAGCAAACTTAATGATTAATGGTTTTCCAATAGAAATTCAAATTAAAACAAGAGAACAATATGCTGCCCACTTTGCAACACATGACCCAACATACAAATCTCCATTACTAAATGATGATGAACAGATTTTTATGTCAGACAAGTTATTTCCTTATTTTGAAGCTCTTGCTTACTTATGGTTAAACGAAGCAAATTTATCTCCAGAAGAAGCAGAAAAAGTTAGAGAAGATGCCCATGAAATTAGAACAAGAAATATGAAGCATTTTCAAACCCATCCAAAGGTTTTTAATGATGCAAGAATTATTTTTGGTGTTTATACTTATATTCTTTTGCATAGAGAAGAAATCATTTCCGACGCTATAAAAAGTGGCACTGCATTAAGCATGCCGATGATTGCGACAGAACTTGAAAGAGTATTTAAACATACTCAAAAAGACTTAATGAGACAAAACCCTTCTCTAACCCATATTACATCAATACCTTCTACCTTAGATAGACTTGTTCACATGCCATATAACGAGTTTAGACAAATTACACAATCTATTGCAGGTGAGTACCGTATGGAGGCGTGCTCTGTGACTGGTGTCTTTGATGGAATTTCTGTTAGCCTTGTAAATACAATTGAAAGACTTGCCCAAAACTATCGTGAAATTCACATCGGTGTTTTAGATAACGATCTTTCGCAAGCTTATCTTGGAAGACCAACCGTATATGACCAAAAAGCACGTATGGAAATAATTGAAAACATTAAGGGCGTTACTTCTGTTTATGGCGTAAGTTCTGCAGAATCAAAACCTCAAGTTACATTGCCAGATGAAATGGAAATTGGGGCCATCATAAAAAAACCATATGACTATGCTCTTGTAGGCGGAGTTTTTGACTTTCATCCTGGCCATGCAGAACATTTAAAAGAAATTGCCCTATCAAGCGAGCATGTTATAGCTCTTATTAAAACAGATCGATATTCTCAAGTTTATAAAGGCAAAACCCCTGTTTATAATCAAGAAGAAAGGGCTGCCATCATTGGTGCGCAAAAAGGCGTTGACGCTGTTTATTTTACAGAATACGATATAAAACCTCCAAAAGAAGTATTAAACATAGTAGATAATGCTTTAGAAGAAAATAAATCGGTTGCAATATATATGGGGTCTGATTGGGAGCAACACTTAGATCAAAAACCACAAAGCAGTTTAGAAGAATTAAAATTTTTAAAAGAACATTATCCAAACGTTATATTAACTACAACTGATAGACCAGAAGGATCTTATTCAAGCACAACACTTAGATCAGATTTAATCACATTACATGAATCTGGAGATAACAATCCATATGAAATTACAAATTTAGGAGAAAGTCTTGTATAAAACAAAAAACATAACTCAATCTTTATTAAATTTAAATAATAATCTGCCTATTTACATTTGTGGCCATATAAAACCTGACCAAGATTGCATATGTGCTTGCATAGCGCTTGCAGAATTTTTGGCTTATTATAAAAAGCAAGTTTATATATTAATAAATAAAAATGATGAAAAGATTGTATCATGGAAACCTACACAAAAATATTTTGCAGAATCTATTTGCCACAAAGATTATGCTTTTGTTGCTTTAGATATTAATGAAACTAATAGGCTTGGTGTTTATGAGCAAAACTATATCAACGCTAAATTTAAATTTAACATAGACCATCATCAGGGCAACGAAACAAAAGCAGACTTTATACTTGATGTTCCATATGCAAGCAGTACTTGTGAAATTGTTTATACATTAATTAAACGCAATAATAAAAAAATTCTTACAAAAGATATTTGTGAATATTTATATGCAGGTATATTTACAGACACTAATGGCTTATCTAGAAGACTATCACCTCAAACATTACTCATTATCCAAGACCTTTTAAATGCTGGTATTGATTATACTTATATAAACAGACAAACTTTAACTATTAGGTCTATGTATGAATTTTTAGCAATGTCAAAAATGGCAACTGAAATTGTAAAAGAAGATAATTTTCATTATCTTATAGTTGACAGGCAAAAACCAGAGTATGTAAATCTAACACACAATACAATAACAAAAAAGCTAGCTGAAGATTTGCGAAAAATTGATGAAATTAAAACATTTGTTATTATTATGATTCAACAAGATAAAACTATTGTTGGAAAGGTTATGACAAACACATCTGATTTTGCTTGTGATATTGCCAAACTTTTTGGTGGCGGCGGACACAAAAAAGAAGCTGGCTTTACTACAACCTCTTTCACAATAGATCAAATTTTAAACTTAACCAACAATTTTTTAAATCAAAAAATTTAGAGTTTATGTTAATTTTAGTTTAAACTTCAATAAACACAATACAAGGAGATTTTAAAAATGGAAAACAGAATAGTTAAACCTTTTACAATGTGGAGACATTTTAAAGGAGCTAGATCATTTGTTATAACAGTTGCAAATCATAGCGAGACAGGTGAAGAATTGGTTGTTTATCGTTGCCTTGATAATAATGGTAAAACAAATCACAAAGACGGCATTTATGCCAGACCTCTCAAAATGTTTTTATCTGAAGTAGATAAAACAAAATATCCTGACGCTACACAAAAATATAGATTTGAAGAAATTATAGATTAATTTAAATTAAAAAATACTTTAGTAAAATTAAAAACTACTTTAGGCAAAAACCTAAAGTAGTTTTTTATATAATAATTTCTATATCAAAATATTGTTCTTGAAAAAATGTTAAATCTTTTATTTCATCATTTGTAAAAATTTTTTTACACTTGCCGGCTTTACAACAAGTTTATTTTCAATGTCGTTTTTTCTATGAAATATTGCAATAACAATGCCTTTTGATTTTTTATAGGATAATCAACTCCAACAACATAGGAATCAAATTCCTCTCCATCTTACGCAATGGTATTTGGCAAATATCCATAATTAAGTTTATACACAATGTTATTGTTTGGATGTTTTGTACCAAGCGCTCTATCTATAACAACATCAACGTTTTTTTCTAAATAACTTATCAAATTTTTACTCCTTAAAATTAATTATAATTTATATCACAATTATCATAAGTTTAACAAAAAAAATAAAACATATAAAGAAAATACTTTATATGTTTTTTATTTCAATTAATAAACCTTATAGTTGTTTGCCACACTTGCCACAAAATTTAGAATCTGCATCAATTTTTTGACCACAATGTTTACAATAAGCGCTTGCTTCTTTGGTAACACCTTTTTTTATGGCACGTGCTGTAATTTCTACAGCTTCTTCTGTTGCTTCTGCCATACCGGTTGCAACTTCTTTAATATCGTCTTTAGATTCTTCCAACATATATTTTTGTGCCTTCACTCCCTTGCTCATTAATTTTGCACGAAGTTTTGGGCTCAAAAGCAACGCTAATCCAAAAGCAATCATAGCAACCATAAGAACAATTGTAAAAATAATAATTATTTTTTCCATATAATATCATCCTTTTATAATCTATAATAAAATTGTAACATCTACTGTTTTAATGTCAAATATTTTAATAATATTTATAATTTATCACATCTTTCTAACTAAATAAGTTTATTTATCTGTAAAATATTTTAAAGTCCAAAGGCGGTATTGTTTGAGTTTTGTTAACGTTCTTTTTAGATGCATAGTTTTTATAAAACCCATCAAGAGCAATTTGCTCTGCCGTGTCCCCTGCGTTAATACAAACAACAATTTTATGATATCCGACCGTGCGGTCGAACACAAATGTCGCTTTATTAGTGGTTTGTATGTTTAATTCTCCTCCTGCGAACACAGGGTCTGATCTTAATTCTGCCAAAAATTTATACCAATTTTGTAGATTTTTGTTTTGGCTTTTCCAATCAAAACACACCCTACAATAAGGGGCCCCCTCACCCATTAAGCCTATTTCATCGCCATAAAAAATACAAGGCACACCAAACAAAGTAAACTGCAACAGCGTTGCTAGTTTAAACAATTTTAATGTTTTAACTTCATCTTTGTTTGCAATGTTTTTTATTACCGACATGATTCTTGACGTGTCATGTGTTCCTAAAATATTCATTAAATTATCAGCAATGTTTTTTGGATAATTATCCTTTATCATATAAATTGTTTTTAACAAATTGTTACAATTTTTTGTTTGTAAATAATTTATAATCGCATCTTTTAATGGATAGTTCATGACACTGTCTAGTTGATTATTTGTAAAATATTTTCTTCTGCTAGAGTATGCAATTTTGTTTGATGCGTTTTCCCAAACCTCACCAATAATCATGCTGTTTTTTTTATGTTTAATTTGTTCCTTAATTTTGTCTAGCATATTATCGTTTAGTTCATCAGCTACATCTAACCTAAATCCTAATATGCCCATATTCATATAAGTTTCTATAACCCCTTTTTTACCAGTTATAAAATTTCTAAAATCAGGGCATTCTTTTTTTATTTGGGGTAAAGACTCTATACCCCACCAACTAGAATATTTGTTTGGATAATTTTCAAAATCAAACCAATTAATATATTTTGATTTTTTACTATTATAAGCGCCTACAGAATTATATGTATTGTACTTGTTAAAGTATATGCTATCCGATCCGACGTGATTGAAAACCCCGTCTAAGATAATATGCACATCTAACTCTTTTGCTTTTTCAACAAGAGTTTTAAAATCTTTTTCGTCACCAAACATACTATCTATTTTAAAATAATCTGCAGTGTTATATTTATGATAACTATTAGCCTCAAAAATTGGGCTTAGATATATTGTATTTACGCCAAGAGATTTAATATAATCTAATTTTTTTATAATACCTTTTATATTGCCACCAAAGCACTCTTTGTTTAGTTTAACAAAGTCTTGTGTGTATTTTGTTATATTGCCGCCCCAATCCTTTCTTAAAACCAAATCGCCTCTAGCCTTTACATCTCCGTCTTTACAAAATCTATCAACAAATATATGATAAATAATTCCACCACAAAAGTCTTTGTTTGGTTTTATTGTTTTTTGCACAACCGTTTGTTGAAATTTATTAGGGTCTTCACCCGTTGGTTCTACCTCAAAGTTTTCTGTATATTGTAAATAAAATTTATGATTGCCTTGCCAAACTTCAAAATAATACCAATAAAGACATGCCTCTTGATATTTAACAGATGCTGTATATTTTATATATTCACCATTTTCCACAGAGGCCATTAACACTTTTTGTGTAGAGTTGTCAAAGTCTTTTTGAAAACAAAAATATACGTGTGTAGAGTTTATCTGTTTTAAAATTTGCAAACAATATTTAACTTCCTCTCCTTGCTCGCTTGCCCCATATGGCTTTTTATTATAAATAGGATTAAACTTATACTGCATTTTAATCTTTTCCTTATAATATCAATATTATTTTATATTTTTTTTAACTTCCAAATATTTTGTGCATATTCTTCAATACTTCTGTCTGAACTAAAATAGCCCATTTTAGAAATGTTTTGTAAGCATTTTTGATGCCATTGTTGTGGTTTTTTGTATAAAGCAAAAATCTTTTCTCGCGTTTTTAAATACTCTTCAAAATCTGCCAAACACATGTAAACGTCTTTGTTTTGAGAGCTCCACAATAAATACGAAGAAATACTTTCAAAGCTAACACCATTAAACCCCTTTTTTAGGCTATCTACAACCAATTTTATTTTTGGGTTGTTATCATAATACCATTTTGGGTTATATCCGCTTACCCAAGTTGTGTTTGCTTCTTCTTTAGACATACCAAACATAAAGGCGCTGTCTTTACCACAATGATTAACTATTTCTATATTTGCGCCATCTTCGGTACAAACCATTAATGCACCGTTCAAAACAGCTTTCATATTACCTGTGCCACTTGCCTCCATACCCGCAAGAGAAATTTGCTCTGATACATCTGTAGCTGGCATAAGAACTTCAGACACCGAAACAGAATAATCTTCTACAAAAACAACTTTTAATTTTTCTGCCACCTGTGGATGTTTTTCAATTTCTGCAGCCAAACAATTTATAAGATATATTATTTGCTTAGCCATGTGATATCCACTCGCCGCTTTTCCTGCAAAAATAAATGTTTGGTTTGGAATATCAAGTTGAGGATTTGCTTTTAAAACTTCAAAGAAATAAACAATGTTTAAAACGTTTAAAAGTTGTCTTTTATATTCGTGTATGCGCTTTGCTTGAACATCAAAAATTGAATTTGGATTAATTTTAACCCCTTGTCTTTTATATAAAAATTCTGCAAAGTCTTTTTTGTTTTTTTGTTTAATATCTTTAACTTTTTTAATAACTTCTTTATTGTTTACATACTTAGTTAGCTTTAACAATTCCTCTGGTTTTATTAAAAATTTATCACCAATTAAATCCTTAATTAAATCCGTTAGCCTTGGGTTGCTTTCACCTAACCACTTGCGTTGTGTAACACCATTAGTAACATTTGTAAATTTATTATCATAAAGCTTGTTATAATCGCGCAACATTTCATCTTTTAAAATGTCAGAGTGTAATTTTGATACGCCATTTACTGTATGTGAAGATATAACTGCTAAGTTTGTCATTTTTATACATTTGTTACAAACAATTGCTAAGTTTTCTATTTCATAATCATTTAAGCCTTTTGATTTAGCAAAACATCTAAATCTTTTATCTATTTCCATAATAATGCTGTGAATTCTTGGTGCGGTTCTATAAATCAAGCCTTCGTCCCAAACCTCAAGAGATTCCTTTAAGATTGTATGATTTGTGTATGAAACCGTTTTTGTAACAATATCCCAAGCTTCTTCCCACGATAAAGCATAATCATCTAGTAAAATTCTCATAAGTTCTGGCACACACAAAACAGGGTGTGTGTCGTTAATATGAATTGCAACATACTGCGGCAATGATTTAACTGCTTTGTATTTTTTTACATGGTTAGAAACAATATTTTGCATGCTGGCAGATGCCAAAAAATATTGTTGTTTTACGCGCAAAGATTTTCCTTGTATATGATTATCAGCCGGATACAAAACCTTTGTAATAAGTTCGATTTCATTTTTATCTGCCAAAGCTTTTTCATATTCACCTTGAGAAAACATTTTTGTGTCAAAAGTGTTAAAACTTCTGGCAGACCAAAGTCTTAATGTTGCCACGTTTTTTGAGTTATATCCGCCAAACATCATGTCATATGGAAAAGCCTCAACTTCGGTTGCGTCAATATACTCCACTTTCATATGACCGTCTTGCATATATTCTCTTACCGAACCGCCAAACCTAACAGTACATGCTCTATCTGGACGTGGCACTTGCCAAACTTCGCCAGACTTTAACCACTCATCTGCAACCTCAATTTGCTTTCCATCAACAAATTTTTGCTTAAACAAACCAAAGTCATACCTTATAGAGTGGCCTGTTACAGCATATTTAAGCGAAGCTAACGAATCTAAATAACAACTTGCTAGTCTACCCAAACCTCCATTGCCCAACCCCGCATCGTCTTCTATGTTAAATATTGTTGTTAAATCTTTGTTGTATTTTTTAAACAATTTAGCAACGTCATCTAAAATCCCCAAATTAAAAAGGGCCGATTTTAATGATTTACCTACCAAAAATTCCATGCATAGGTAATAAACCATTTTCCCTCTTTTTTTATTGTATTCTTTATTAAATTTTAAACGTTTTTCTAAAAACTTATCTAGCGATATTTTAGCAAGAGCATTGTAAAGCTGGTTGTTAGATGCGTCTTCAAATTTAACATTAAAATATTTTTCTAATTTACTATTTATTATTTGTAAAATACTTGTTTCGTGTTTTTTTGTAGCCAAAATACTATTCTCCCTGTTTGTTAGCGCTTATTTTAAAAGCTGTTTATAAATTTCTACATATTTTTTTGCTGATTGCGACCAACTAAAATCTTTTGTTATGCAAGCTTTAATTTTTTGTTGCCATGATTTTTTATCTCTAAAATCATTTATTGCCCTGTTTATGGAGTAAACCAAGTCGTTTACATTGTATCCACTAAATGTATAACCATTTCCGCCGCCTTCACATCCAAAATCTTTTATAGAATCTTTCAACCCACCTGTTTCTCTGACAATAGGCACAGCTCCATATCTTGAAGCAACCATTTGAGAAATTCCACAAGGTTCCGATTTTGAAGGCATTAAAAATATGTCGCTTGAAGAGTAAGCTTTTCGGCTGTAAGGGTTACTATAACCTAACAACGCTTTTACTCTGTCGCTATATTTATTTTGCAAATAATTAAAATAGTCTTCGTATTCTTTATCGCCACCACCAACAACTATAAGTTGAACATCACTATTGTGCAAAATCCCCTCAAGGCATTCTCTTATTAAATCCAAACCTTTGTGTTTTGCCATTCTTGTAACCATTGAAAGCATTGGGGCGTTTTCGTCTATCTTTAGACCAAATTCTTTTTGGCAAGCTAATTTGTTTTCTACTCTTTTAGCTAGCGACTTTTCGTCATAATTTTTTACTAGTTCTTTATCTGTTTTTGGGCAATAAAACTCATAGTCAATTGCGTTTAAAATGCCTTGTGTTTTATATATATTTTGTTTAAATATTTCTTCAAGCCCATTGCTGTGTTCTGGTTGCAAAATTTCTTTTGCATAACTTGGACTAACGGTTGTAAATTTGCCACAGCAGCAAACCGCTCCTTTAACCAAGTTAATATTGTTATTAAACTCTACTACATTTAAAAATCTTTGATCTAAACCAAACAAATCGGATATCAAATTAATATCAAATTTACCTTGATATTCTGTATTATGCAACGTAAAAACTGTTTTAATATTTTGATAGTTTGGATTGTTTGCATAAACAGTTTTTAAATAAATTGGAACAAGGGCTGTTTGCCAATCATTGCAATGAATAATATTTGGCATAAAATTAATTAATGGCAAAATTTCTAACACAGCACGAGATGTAAATGCAAAGCGCTCACCATCGTCATAATAACTATAAATGCCACCATCTCTTTTAAAGTAATATTCATTATCCAAAAAATAAAATGTAACATTATTTAAAACATATTTAAAAACACCACAATAAACACTTCTCCATGAAAGTGGTATATTTGTATTACCTATATATTCAAAATCCTTTTTAAATTTTTCTGCAATATTGCTATACATTGGCAATACCACTCTAACATCAAAATCAGGATTATTATTTTGTATAAATTTTGGCAGACTTCCAGCAACATCAGCCAATCCGCCCGTTGCACAAAATGGTTGACACTCAGAAACAACATACAAAACTTTTATTTTGTCTTTGTTTCCATCATCAACTGTTTTTACAACTTTCAACTCTAACTTTTTTGTTATTGGCATTTTTTCTTTTTTAACAAGAGATTTTTTTGTTGTTTTTACAACTGGCTTATTTTCTACTTTTACCAATGGCTTTTCTTTTTTCTTAACAACACTCCTAGGCACCGCAACAACAAGTTCGTTTTTTTGATTTGATTTAGTTTTTGTTTTTGTTATTTTTTTTGCTTTTGTATCCATATTATTTCTTCCCCTTGTTTAAAATTTTTCTTTTTAAAAAAATTGCAGCGTAACTAGGTATATCCAATTTTATGCAATTGTTTTGATTGTGCATATTTTCACGATATGTTTTTATATTTGTTTTTCTTTTTAAATCACTTCCGCCATATTTTTGTAAGTTGCTGTTAAAAACTTGTTCATACGTTCCAGCTGGTACACCTATTTTATAGTTAAATCTTTTTTCTGGCGAAAAGTTAATTATACAAATAACTTCATCACCTGAGGTATCCTTTCTTTTAAATACAACTATGTTTTGATATTTATCATCTGGAATAATCCACTCAAACCCCTTCCAAGAAAAATCTTCTTCAAAAAGTTGTGGAGTGTTTTTATAAAAATTGTTTAATTCTTTTACAAACAATTTAGTTTGCCTATGTTTTTCAAAGTCCATTAAACAAAAGTCTATTCCCATGCCATTATCCCACTCTTTAAACTGAGCAAGCTCTACACCCATAAAAGTAAGTTTTTTGCCAGGATGAGCAAACATATAACTTAAAAAAGCTCTATAGGCGTCAAACTTTTGATTATAATCGCCATACATTTTATTTATTAAAGAACTTTTTCCATGCACAACCTCATCGTGTGAAATTGGCAAAACAAAATTTTCTGAAAAAGCATAAAACATAGAAAAAGTTAGTTTGTCATGATTGTCTTTTCTAAAAAACGGGTCTGTTTTGATATAGGAAAACATATCGTTCATCCAGCCCAAATTCCATTTAAAATTGAAACCTAACCCACCAATATTTGTCGGCTTTGTAACAAGTGGCCAGGCTGTAGATTCTTCTGCAATCATAAGTGCATAAGGAAATTCTTTAAAAACAGCGCTGTTTAATTTTTGCAAAAAAGCAATTGCTTCTAAATTTTCATTTCCGCCATGTGAGTTTGGCACCCACTCTCCATCTTTTTTGTCATAATCTAAATATAACATTGATGCAACAGCATCAACCCTAAGGCCATCAACGTGATATTGCTTTAAAAACAACATTGCGCTAGAAATTAAAAAGCTTTGCACTTCTGTTCTACCATAATCGAAGCGTCTTGTTCCCCAAGTTTTATGCTCCATCCTATCAGCACCTTGGTTTTCATATAAAGGTTGACCATCAAATTCTATAAGACCAAAATCATCTTTAGGAAAGTGCGCAGGAACCCAATCTAATATAACCCCTATATTATTTTTATGGCACTCGTCTATAAAATGCATAAACTCTTGTGGAGTGCCCAACCTAGAAGTTATTGCAAAATAACCCGTTACTTGATATCCCCATGATCCGTCGTATGGATATTCTGTTATTGGCATAATTTCTATGTGCGTATAGCCCATTTCTTTTACATATGGTATAAGTTCTTTTTCCAAGTCTTTATATGTATAGTAAGTATAATCTTGGTGACGTTTCCATGATAAAAAGTTAACTTCATATACATTCATTGGACTTTTATAAACATTATTTTTTTGTTTGTTTTTAAAATAGTTTTTATCTTGCCAATTATAGCCAGAAATATCATAAACCATAGAGGCTGTTTTGCCGTTTGTCTCTTGATAAAAAGCATAAGGGTCTGCTTTTAAAATTGTTGTGTTTTGGGCTGTAACTATTGCATATTTATATTTGTCATATTTCTTTGTATTTGGTACAAAACACTCCCAAACACCACCATTGTTTAGTTTTTTCATAGGATTTTGGTTTTGTTGCCAATTATTAAAGTCTCCCACAACGCTTATAGCTTTTGCGTTTGGTGCCCACACTCTAAACATGCTGCCCTTTTTATTTTTGTAAGTTTTAAAATGGTTGCCCATAAATTCATAACAATGGTAATATGTGCCTTGATTAAACAAAAATAATTGTTCTTCCAATTTAGTCATTTTATGGATAACCTCCTAATTTATTTTTAAACCCTATCACTAATAATGGTTAATTGTTTTATATATTGCTGTAAAGAAGGACTTAAATCTTTTTGTGTTATTTTAAAGCCCCAATTTTTAAAAGCCACGCCTGGTATATTCATTCTGCTTTTTTCATCTAACAATAACAAATCTTGCATGCATAAAACACATAAGTTAGCTTTAGAACAAGCCAAAACCTTTATGCTTTGTTTTGTTATTTGTTCGTAAGTAGATTCTAGCGGCAACCTTAAATAATCTTTTAAAGTTTGCAAAACCTGAGGTGGAATCTCTTTTAAAAATCCTATAAAAGTATTGTTGTCATGAGTGCCCAAATAGCAAACACAATTGTCTGTATAGTTGTGTGGAAAGTATAAATTTTTTTCATTTCCGTCAAACGCAAACTGAAAAACTCTCATTCCTGGTATATTGTATTTAGCCATTAATTGTCTAACGCTTTCAGTTATAACGCCCAAATCTTCTGCAATAAAAAGTGGCACTTTAGTTTTGTTTAAAACACCAAACAAATCATCCCCAAAGCTTTTTTGCCACACGCCATTTTTTGCATCTTTTTTTGTTGCGTCAACTTCATAAAAAGCATCAAAACCTCTAAAGTGATCAAGCCTAACAACATCAAAAAATTGTTTTGTTTGTTCAAGTCGTTGTTGCCACCACTTATAGTTATCTGCTTTCATATTTTCAATATTATAAACAGGATTTCCCCAAATTTGACCCTCTTTACTAAAGTAATCTGGCGGAACTCCCCCAAGTTTTTTTGGTTGCAAATTATAGTCAACACAAAAATCATTTCTATTAGCCCAAACATCACAACTATCTGTTGACGGATAAAAAGCTAAATCCCCTATAATTTTAACACCATTTTTGTTTGCATACTCCTTAAGCTTGTTCCATTGCTCAAAAAACAAATATTGCTCAAACTTATAAAAATCTATAATCTTTTTATGTTCACTTTTAAATTTTTGTAGCCTAGTTTTATCTCTAACTTTTAATAAGTTAACAAAATTTTGCAAAGCTACTCCCTTATAAACATCTTTTATTGCCATAAATGTTGCATAATCGTCTAGCCAAAAGCTATTTTTATTGCAAAAATCTTTTATTTCATTTTCATTGAAATATTTTTTAAAAACAATTTTTAAGGCGGTTTTTCTTGATAAATTAATTTGATCAAAATCCATTTTTTTTGAATTTTTAAAACCACATTTTTTTAATTGTTCTTTAGATAAAAATTGTTCAAAATCTATAAAGCAGCTATTGCCCGCAAAAACCGAATAACTTTGAAATGGTGACCCACTTTGCATTATAGGGTTTAGCGGCAATACTTGCCAATATTTAACATTAGACTTATTTAAAAAGTCCACAAAACAAAAAGCCTCTTTAGAAAAAGCTCCATAGCCATATTTATTTGGCAAACTAGAAATGTGCAACATTATCCCAAGCGCTCTTTGCATTTTTGACCTCTTAATTTATTTTAGTTTTTATTACCTAAAAATGTCAAACAAAAGTGTTTATTATTAATTAAAATTATTAATAAGTTTTAATATATATAAAACAAATTTTATCCACAATTTTTGTGTTTTTGTGGATATTTTTTTATTTTTATTCTCAAAAAAAATTAA
>JAFQOM010000040.1 GCA_017403205.1 Clostridia bacterium
GGAGCGTGGGGCCCAGGGTGATGTTCTTCAGGATCGACAGGTGCGGGATCGTTTGCATCAAAGCCGTCCATTTGTACAAGTAATTGGTTTAACGTTTGCTCTCTTTCATCGTTGCCACCACCTAAACCAGCACCACGGTGTCTGCCCACAGCGTCAATTTCGTCTATAAATACTATACAAGGCATACTCTTTTTAGCCATTGCAAACAAATCTCTAACACGACTTGCGCCAACACCTACAAACATTTCAACGAAATCCGAACCAGATATCGAGAAGAATGGAACGTTTGCTTCGCCGGCTACAGCCTTTGCGAATAAAGTTTTACCCGTTCCCGGAGGGCCCACGAGCAATACCCCCTTAGGAATTTTCGCACCTAAACTTGCAAACTTTTTAGGATTTTTCAAAAATTCAACAATTTCTTGCAATTCTTGCTTTTCTTCTTCTGCGCCAGCAACGTCCGAAAAGCGCACTTTTACGTTTTGGTTAACGCGCGCTTTAGTTTTTCCAAAATCCATAGCCGATTTATTAGTGCCGTTTACTTGTTTGAACATTACAGACATAAGTAAAATGCCAACACCAACTATTAATAGTGGGAAAATTAAAGACGAGAAGAACGATCCTTCGTTAGGGTCGGAATAATCAACAATAACACCGTGTTTAGCGAAAATATCAATCATGCCGTCGCCAAAAAATTCGCTACCACTACTCCTTGCATAACTTGTTTTATATTTTTCAACAAATTCGCCCCTTGTGTTTTTAACGTAACCTTTAACGTTATAAGAATCAATTACAACTTTAACAATTTTGCCGTTATAATCTCCTTCTTTAAACCAGTAATCACCTAAGTCAACGTAACCTTCGCTTGGATTATTATCATCTGTGATTTTAAAACCAGCCATTTCGATAAATTCCGAAGTCGTTACGTCTTTAACCGTAAGTGAATTAATAAAAAACGTAGCCGCAATACCTAAAACAACTACACCTATTAATAATATCACCCATAATTTAGAGTTTTGTTTTTTCATTAAAATATAAAGCCTCCTTAAATATCGTAACTAATATATATATTTATATTATTATACAAAAGTATATTTTATATATTACCATATAAAATAATAAATTTCAATATTTTTTAAATATTATTTGCACATTTATTTTATTTTGTGCATATTTAAAATAAGCGCAACCAAAACAACAAGCATTTTATCGCGCAAAACAACAACGCTGTATTATTTATTATTTTATTATGCAAATTATTTTAACCCACATAAACAATGTTTTTATTAATTGACAAAAAACAATTTATACAATTTATTAAATTTTTAGTAAAATTGAACGTACAACTTATAACAACCACGTTTTTTATAAAAATCACCCATTCTTGTTAATCTTTTTAGTTTTTACACAAATTTTTGTCAAATTACTGTTAAAAATATTTTAAAACCCCAAAATTGTAGATTTTATCGTAAATTTTGAGCCTTTTTGAAACTTAAAAAATTTGTTTTTAATTTTTTTCGTTTGTTTCACGTGAAACACCCCAATTTATTTTTCGGGCAAATTGTTTCACGGAACAAAACCGTTTTTTGCGACTAATTTTTGCAATTAAATTAAACAAAGTTTGTCTATACGCTGTTTTAAAAAATCTTTGCACTTATTTAAAATGAGTGTATGCGCTTGTATGCGCTATATCGATTTTGCAAAAGTTCTTTGTTTTTGTTTTTTAATAAAATCCTGTAAAATTTGTCCGTGAAACATTTTTTATTTCACATAATTATTATGTTGTA
>JAFQOM010000041.1 GCA_017403205.1 Clostridia bacterium
GATTATTTTAATGTTAATTTGTATAAAATATAAAAGGAGGATTTAAAACAAAACAATATGAAGAAAAGAGCAAAAGTTTGTTTTTATATTTTTGTTGTGTGCGCTTTTTTTGCATTGGGCATTTTAGGCTACTTTGTTTTTAATCCTAAGTCAGAAAATGTTATGGTGGGGTCTAAAAAGTTTGTTACTTTTGCAGACACTACTGATTCAAGTTCTTATTCAGTTTCTGTTAACAATGTTAAAAGACCAACCGAAGATTTTGCTGCTAAATATTATTACAATAAAAAAATAAATGAAAAAAATGAATTTGTTTTTGAACTTGAAGTTAGAATAAATGATTTAAAGGTTGCTCAAGAAAGATACATTCAGGAAATTACAAAAGTTGATAACGATGTGATTGATTGTTTTATCAAAGATTATGAAGTAACCTTTTTTAATGTGGATGGGAACGTAGTCAAAGTTTTAAATTTTGAAGATCAATTTTTAAAAGATATTAACAAATCAACAAAGTGTTTTACTATAAGCGAATATTTTGATGAGTTGTTTGTTGAAGATGGAAAGTACCATATAGAGTGTGTTCCTATAAATGAAAGTGGAGAAGAAGAATTAGATAAAAAAATTGAGCTTGATTATGATTATTTTGCATATTATAAAGATGACTTTGCAAGGCGTAGTGATTTTTTTATAAATGGTGTTTGGTGTGACTATATAATAGAAGATAAGCAAGAATTAGAATTGTTGGTTTGGCATAGTATTTTATATAGAAACAATAACATAACTTTTTTTGTGCAGGCAGAAAATATTTATCCACAAAATATAAACTCATTAACATTTAATGCTATTAATGATTATCCAGAATACACAGGATTAGTTGAAAATTCTGTTTATGCAACGATGAACAATAATGTTGGCTCTATTATTAATTTTGATTTCTATTTGGATTTTGATTTTACAAAAAACTATAAAGATCTTAAAAATCAAGATGAAGAGATATATAATAAAGCATTAAAATCACTTCATGTAAAAGATAAAAATTATAACGTTCCTTATGTTAAAAGCAGTCAAACTGATTTAAATAGAGAATTGGAAATAGATTCTGTGGAAGATGAAGTTGTTGTATATAATACAGAACAACTTTTTATGGTTGTTCAATATGGTGCAAAACCAATATTTGCAAATGATTGCATTGCCAAGCAAGTTTATAACAATGCTATAAGTGAGCTTAAAAATGTTAATAATTCAAACATGTTAACTGATTATGAAAAATCATTAAACATATATAGATATTTGTGTGAAAATGTTGTTTATGATTATGTTATATATAGCTATATGGATGAAAAACAAGATTTTTCTGTAGATAATTTTGGGAACTATAGCTGTTTTTATTTAGAAGGTGTTTTTTTTGATCTAGATAATCAGTTTGCGGTTTGTGATGGACTGGCAAAAGCATATGCTTTAATGTGTAATATAGAGGGGATTGAGTGTGTTAAGATAAATGGAGAGGTGGTTGGTCAAGGCAATCATGCTTGGAATAAGATTAAGGTAACAAACCCAGACTCCTTACAAAAAGAGTGGGCATATGTTGATGTTACTTGGGGTGTTAATTCTTATAGTGAATTAAACGAGCAACTAAGTGAAGGTTTTGATTTTGTTTACGATAATTATGAAACATTAACCCACACATATTTTTTAGTTGGGGCAGCAGAAGAAAAAATAATTTTGTTTGAACCAAACAAAGAGCCTGTTGGGAACTTTAATTATTATAAAAATATTAAATATAATTTTGTAGACTCTGGGTTAAAAAATCATGCTGGTGATTTTTATATAAATTCTGACGAAGAGCTTATTGATGTTTTTGAGTATGCAAAACATTCACTAACAGAACAAAAACTTTTAAATCCATTAAAAGATGCAAGCGCTATTGTTGAAATAAAAATTGATAAAAATTATTTGGATGATAAGTTGGGTAAGGTGTATGAATTTGTTGAAATTTATAATCAATTTAGCACTCCGATTAAAACAAAAAAACTTCAACAATGGTTTGATTCTGTAGGTATTGCAAATGGTATTAGTGCAGAGTGCTTTGTGTTGGAAGATGTTTTAATGTTTAGGTTTTATATTTAAAAAAAAAGAAGACATTTATTTGAAGTGTCTTCTTTTTTATATGGATTTAAAAACTTAAACTTTGTTGTTTTCAGGCGGATCTTTTGTACCTTCGTATACAAGTCCAAGTTGTGGCTCATACATTACTTCTCGTATTAAGTCTTGTTTAATTAAAACGCCATTTTGATAAGTGTTTAAATATACATGCGCTATATAACCGTCTCTAGGGGCCCTCTCACGCGCATATTCGCCTTTATACATAATTCTGTCTAAATATTTTCCGCGCGTGTCAGGCTCGATTTTGTCGCCCCTATGTGGTATTGTTTTTATAATTTTACTTTCTGTCTTTAAATAAAAGGAATCCTGTTTTGTATTGCCATATATATTAAAAGTTAAATTCGATCCGTTGCAATTGCTTGTAATAAAGATGGGGTAGTCTGTTGTGTTTTTAAATTTTAGGTCAGCAGTGTTCCAAGATACCATTGCATCTAGACCGGGTTTAACATAGCTAACAGGTAATGAGTGTTTGTGAACTTCTATAGGTTTTATATTTGCTAAAAGCAGGGCGTTGTATAAAGTTGATGAAACCTGACAGACTCCGCCACCCACTCCTTTTACAAATTGGCCATCAACAATTATATTGGCTTCC
>JAFQOM010000042.1 GCA_017403205.1 Clostridia bacterium
AATTTTTTGCCACCTTTAGCCATCATATATATAGTATTAAGTTATTTAAAACATTTTATTATTGTTTTAATATTTTTCTTGAAAAATTTTGTCAATTTTTATATAATATTTCTTACTATGGAAAATAAATTTTATTATATACAAACATTTGGTTGCCAAATGAATATTCATGATTCTGAAAAAATTGCAGGCATGTTAAAAACATTAGGTTATAAAGAGGCTGAAAGCAAAGAACAAGCCGACATTATTGTTTTTAACACGTGCTGCATACGAGAATCTGCTGAGCTCAAAATAATGGCCAAAATTGGCGATGTAAAGGCTTTAAAGAAGGCTAAAAAAGATTTAATTGTTGTTGTATGTGGCTGTATGACACAACAAAAAGGCATGGCAGAAAATCTTAAGAAAAAATTCCCATTTTTAAATGTTATAATTGGCACCCACAATGTTGAAGAACTAGCAGAAATAATATCAAAACACACTAAAAACAAAAAAAATACTATTGATGTTTGGGATTGTGAAAAACAAATAAAAGAACATACTCCTGTATACAGAACTAGCAAATTTAATGCTTGGGTTAATATCATGTATGGTTGTAACAATTTTTGCACTTATTGCATTGTGCCTTATGTAAGGGGAAGGGAAAGAAGTCGAAAAGTTGAAGACATAAAAAAAGAAGTTGAAGATCTTGTTAAAACTAACAAATACAAAACTATAACTTTGTTAGGTCAAAATGTAAACTCATATGGAAATGACTTTAAAGACGAAAAAACAAATTTTGTTTCTCTTTTAACAGAACTATGTAATATTGAGGGTGATTTTAAAATTAAATTCATGACATCGCACCCAAAAGACTTTTCTCCAGAGCTTATTGACTTTATTGCAACTAACAAAAAAATGAGTCATGCAATACATTTACCTGTTCAAAGTGGCAGTAATACAATATTAAAAGCAATGAATAGAAGATATACTGTTGAGCACTATAGGGATCTTGTAAAAAATATTTATTCTAAAATAAATGATGCAACTCTCACAACAGATATAATAGTTGGTTTTCCAGGCGAAACCGACGATGACTTTGAAGCGACCTGCGACCTTTTAAAATATTGCAATTATAGTGGCGTATTTGGATTTGTGTATTCAAAAAGAAGAGGAACCCCTGCTGAAAAATTTGATAATCAAATTTCAATAGATGTAAAAAGACAAAGAATTACAAAATTATTTGAAATCCAACATGGCATCGTTAAGCAACTAGACAATCAAATGATTGAAAAAACATATGAAGTTTTAGTAGAAGAAAAAATAGGAAACAACTACATAGCAAAAACCGATTCGGGAAAAACTATTAAAATCAAAGAGGATGCACCAAACAAAATAAAACTTGGACAATTTGTTAATGTGCGTATCAAAAAAGCGTTGTCAAAAGATTTAGTTGGTGAAGTTGTTAAATAAAGAGGATAAAAATGGCAAAAGGTACTAATGAATTTTCTCCAATGATGCAAAAGTATTTGCAAACAAAGGAGGATTATAAAGATTGTTTACTTTTATATAGATTAGGCGACTTTTATGAAATGTTTTTTGAAGACGCTAAAATTGCTTCAAAGGCTTTAGATATTGCCTTAACTGGAAGAAATTGTGGCCTAGAAGAGCGGGCGCCAATGTGTGGTGTTCCTTATCACGCTGTTGATACATATGTAGCAAAATTACTAGAGAAAGGGCACAAGGTTGCTATTTGTGACCAAATGGGAGATCCAGTTAAAGGGCAAATTGTTGAAAGGGCTGTAACAAGAGTTATAACACCTGGAACTATAATAGAATCTGAAATACTAGAAGATAAATCTAGTAATTATATTTTATGCCTATTTAAAAATTTTACAAATATAGGAATTAGCTATTGCGATGTTTCTACAGGTGAATTTAAAGTAAGCCAAATAGCAGACAAAATAGATCAAGGTTTAATTAGTATTTTAACTAGATTAAGACCTGCAGAAATAATTTGCAATGAAGAAATGTATCAATATGCTTCAATTTCAAAAGAATTAAAACAGCTTGATTTTTTGCCAAAATTTTATAAAGTTGCAGAATATTCTTTTGATGATGGCGCATGCAAAGATTTAATAAAAAAACAATTTAATATATCATCATTACAGGGACATGATTTTTCAAAATTAACATATGCAATAAAGGCTTGTGGTTCCTTAATAGATTATTTAATTTCTACTCAAAAAAGAAGTTTGGGTCATATAAATAAAATTATAACCGAGCAACAAAACGATTTTTTATATATGGATTATAACGCCTGTAAAAACTTAGAGTTAGTCGAAAACATAAAAGACAA
>JAFQOM010000043.1 GCA_017403205.1 Clostridia bacterium
AAATTAGTAAAACCACTTTGCATAAAATATTGTTAGATAATTTATCAGATTCGTCTAAATAATAATCTATATCAAACTTTTCAAAACATTTTACAAGTTCTTGCCTATAATCTTCTATATTCGACACAACAAAAGCGATTTCTGAATATGAACACACCCCATCTAATACTCTTTTTTTTATCCTTGACAATACTGCACTCAACTCTTCTTTGATATTATTTGCACTTATAAGATTAAGTTGAATATCATTATTTATTTGCTTATTGCATGCATAAGGACTAAAGACATTTTTTGCAATCTCATTATTAAAACCATCACCTTCAACAAATATGCTTGTTGACCTTATACCGTTTAAATCAAAAATATTTCTTAAATTAAGATATATATCATTTGTAAACAGGCTACTATTTTTAACCCCCTTAACAGATTTAGAATATGTAGTACAAACATTAAAGGCTTTAGAAACTTTTGCAAGTTTTGCAACTACTCTTGCAATACTTGGAGTAATATCCTCAAAGTCAAACATATAAAATATAACATTTTTGTAATCTTCGGCATTTATACTCGACTCAAACAAGTCCAGCTGATTAAAACTATCGGTAAATTCATTTTCAAAATACTCTTCATATTTTGTATATATAAGTTTTATATCATGCAATTTATAATTCAAAAGATTTTCACTATCTGCAACATAAAAATCTTTTGGGGCAATTTTACAACTTTTATACAAACAAATTGTTTCAAATATTTTTTGGCAAAACCCTTCTTTTTCAATGTTGTTTTTAAAAACAAGCAATTCGTCTTTTATTTCTAATAATATTTTTTTTATAAGAGCAATGCTTGCGTGTTTTGTTAAAACATTTTTGTACAATCCTTTATCAATCAAATAAGACTTTGCTATACGCGAAAAAGTTGTTACATTAAGATTGAATACCGATTTTTTCCCTAACTTATTTAAAATCTCTTTTTCAATATTTAATGTATTTCTATCTGGTGTTAGTATAATTATATTTTCGCCAATTTCAGATTTTGCAATCTTAAAAATTGCCTCATTTTTTGCAACCATATTCAAGTTTGATAGATAAAAATTAACATTCATTATGTTTTGCACCCTTTTTATTTCTAGATACTAGATTATAACTCATATTAGCTAATAATTAAACTAGTTTTTACCAAAAATATATACAATACAACATTTATCGAGGAAAAAATGAAAAATCTGTTAATTATATTAATGTCTATAATTTTACTAACTTCGTGCGGAAACGCACCTGTTTCACAAATATATAATGAACGCCTTATTATTTTATCCAACGAACAAAACCCATCACTAATAGAAAACCTATCTCCAGCGATACTTGGAGTGAGTTCAAAAACAACAAATTCAGCAAATATAGGTGCAGGCGTTTGTGTTGCTAAGGGTGGGATTGTAATCACAAATTCACATGTAGTCCATGACAGCGACAACATTGCTTTACACTTACTAGACGGAACAATAATTAATGCTACGATTATATACGAAGATACAATCCTAGATTTTGCAATTCTTAAAAGCGAACACTCTTTACCTTATCTTCCACTAAACATCTCCGACATCAATATCGGTGAAGAAGTTATTGCAGTTGGAACTCCTATTAGCCTAATATTAAAACACACATTTACAAAAGGTATTGTAAGTGCCACAAATAGAACAATTCAAATAAGCACAGCCAATGGCGAAGCTTACATGCAGAACCTAATTCAACACGATGCAAGTCTCAACCCCGGAAATTCTGGTGGGCCACTACTAAATACAAAAGGAGAAATTGTTGGAATTAATACTTTAAAAATCACAGCTGGAGAAGGAATTGGCTTTGCTATACCTAGCAAAAGCTTTTCTAGTATACTTAATAAAATAATAAAAAATATAAACATATCTTCGCCCTATTTGGGAGTTTATGGCTATGATGCAGAAATTGCTAAATTCAACAAAAAATCGGAGACTTCACAGGGTTTCTACATAGAAGATATAAGCACAAACAGCCCAGCATACTCAAAATTAAGTAAAGGCGATATAATAACAAGCATTAATGGGGTAGAAATTAAAAACTCTCTCGATTTTCGTCACGAATTAAACAAGTATAACAACAGCGACTCAATTGTAATTGAATGTAAACACAAACAAAATAAAAAGAAAATAAAAATTAAACTAGGCTCAAGAACAAATATTTTTTAAAAATTAATGTATTAACATTATAATTTTATACAATAATTAATATATGATTAAGCGAGTTTCTGTAAATTTGATAAAAACAATATTTTTATTGGCTGAAAAACTTCAAGGAAAGTATTTTTTTGATTTTAATAATTTTTCCCTACCCAAAGAACCAACACTGTTTCTTTGCAATCATCAAATGAATTTTGACGCCGTTCGCTTGCGTGTGCACATAAACAAACCAATATCTTTTGTTGCCCATGATGAATTTTTTAAAAATAAATTTACTAAATGGATTTCAATACATTTTTTAGACCTTATATGCCGAGGAAAAAACAAAAATGATATATCTTTTATTAGAAACATCATAAAAGCAAAGAATAATCAAAAAAATATCGGAATATTTCCAGAAGGTGGAATTAATTATTTCAACCACTCAATCGTTATAAACGAAAGCCTATCTAAGCTTTGCAAAAAACTCAACATGCCAATTGTAGTTTTAAATGTTTGTGGTGGAAGTTTTGTCTATCCTAGATATGCTAAGCACAAAGGCAAAAATAAAGTTGAATACAAGATTAAAAATATTTATTATCCGGATTTTTATAAAAACTTGTCTGCTACAGAGTTACATTCAATACTTAAAAAAGATTTATTTGTCAATGATTATAATTGGCAAAAAAATATATTATCCAAAGTCAATAGAAAATGTCCAACCAAATATTTATACAAAAATTTATTTGTCTGCCCAAACTGCAACAATATGCACTCTTTAAAATTTGACAAGAACAATAAAATCGAATGTGTTAAATGCAAACATAATTTCTCCATTAATATTTACGATTTTATTGAAGGAGCAAGCAATGTTCACGATTTTGTCGAATGGGACAAACTCCAGTACTTAACTTTAAAAAAATACCTGCCTTCAATTTCAAACAGCAATCTGTTGTTAATAGATAAATCACGAATTTCTTATACAAAGAAAACGACTTATTTCAAAAGAA
>JAFQOM010000044.1 GCA_017403205.1 Clostridia bacterium
GATGAAGAATAATTTATAAATAAAAAAGGCTTGTTTCAAACAAGTCTTTTTTTACAAAAAAGTATTGCAAAATGCCGTAACTTTGCTATAATAAATTTATAAAAAAAATTTGTATATTCCGCATAAATAAAGAAAATTATAGACTATTGACAATAAAAATATTGTGTGCTATAATGATGTCAGTTAAGATAGTAAAACATTTTAACAGGGGGTTACATCTATATGGGTATTGGCTATAATAAATTACCAGAATCAGCTAAAGAAATTTTAGCAGTAAAACATAATGTTCCAGAAGCTACTACAATAGCAGACGGTCCATTTTTTGAAGAAAAACCAACTTCATTTGAAAACATTTCAGTTTTTGAAACTAATGAAGGAAAGATTGCAGTGGGGGATCCTGCAGCCTATTTAGCATTGCAACAATTGATGCATAATAAAGACCAAGTTCAATCAGAAACTCCAGCAGAACCTTTTGGTGCATTTAATGTATGCCCAGCTCCAGAAATGGGTTGTTAGTAAAAAATAAAAAACACTTGCTTACAAACAAGTGTTTTTTTGTTTTTGTAAATTTAAAATTAAATAATATAAACACAACAAATTTTAATCTGGCATTGTTTTGTATTTTTAAATCTAAAAGTAAAATTTAAAGCTAGTTTTATGTGCTTGCCCTTAAATAAATATATTTTATTGTAGGTTAGATAACTAGGTACACAATAAAAAAGAATTTTGATTAAATCGTTTTACATACATTTTTTAATATGCTAAAATGTTTGTATAAAAATTATATTGGGAAGTGTGTATCTAATGGAACATTATATTTTTCCGGCTGTTTTTTATAGGGATGAAGAAAACGATAATTACATTGTTGCTTTTGACGATGTACAAGTTTATTGTATGGGAAAAACAATAGAAGAAGCTTTCTTTACAGCTAGAAAGTATTTAAGGGATTATTGCAGACTTTCTATAAAAATGTATGGAGAAGTTCAAGAAAAACCAAGAACTTATTTAGAGTCTTGTTCTATACACAAAAACGAGATTGTATTGCTTGTTGACGCTGAAGTAAAATTGAGTAAAAAAGAAGAAGAATAATATAAAAGCAAAATTAGAACATCATTGTTCTAATTTTTTTATATATTTGTATTTTTGTTAATAAAATATATTTTAAAATATCATTGAGGGGATTATAGTAGAGAACAGATAAAAATATTTTACCAAAAGGCAAGATGGGTTTTTTAATTAATGTTTAGGCATATTTAATGGTTTTTATTTTTAACAGAAGTTGTAACGTCAGCATTGTTTTTGTTTAAATAGCATGTGTGTATGTAATATATTGCTACAATGATGGCTACAATACACAAGCAAACAATGTCAAAAGTTTGATTGCAAATAATACCCATAATCAGCAATAAAACTTCACCAGTTACCCGACCAAAATTTAAAATAAATTCACTTATTGTTATGTTTTCTACATGATATTTTTTTAACGATTCTTCTTTTGTAATATTTAATCTGGTTGCACTTGTGATAGTTTCTGAAACAGTATTAGAAATTTGCCAGAAAGAGTAGAATAAAATTAGAGTTATTTTATTTAAGTAAAAAGCAAGCGTTATTATGCTTGCACTAACAGCAATGCTGCATAAGATAGAAAAAATATATTTTGACCAAATCTCTTTTTTTAAGTTATAAATACTGATAACAACAATAGAAAGAATTGAAGATATAGTGGAGAATATACCAAGTGAAACATTGCTCCCAAACGTAATAAAGGTATAATACAAAACAATCATAGATAAATTAGAATAAAATCCATAAATAAATTGATTTTTATATATATGTTTAATTTGTGGAAAACTTGTTGTTGCTTCTTTAACAAATTCTTTGTATTGCGTTTTTGTGTTGTTTTTATCCGTTTTTTCATTTAAGAAAAGGGACAAAATAAGTTGAGTTGTTACAATAAATATCATGACAATAGAGATAACGGACAAACCAATTTTATCTATATAATATCCCATAATAATTGGAATTGTAAGCCCTATAATTATTCCATAAGTTTTAAAGTACGAAACGTATGTTGTTAAACTTGTTTTTTCATTTACAATGGTTTGTAAGGGGTTTGATGCACCCCAAAACATGCTTTCTGAAAATCCATTGCATATTGCTACAATATAAATGTGTTTTGCTATATCTGCCCCTAAATAAACAACCATTATAACAAATAAAAATTTGAAAACTATTCCTGCCCTTAATATTGAAGTTTTATTAAATCTTTTAAGCATAGGCGCTATAATCCAAGATAAAACAATCATTGTTAAGTGTACTACTAAGTAAAAAAGGGCTACATTTATAATTCCATTATTAGAAACATCTAGGATAAACGCTAGTAAGTAAGTATATATAAATGTGCTAGTTATAACATTGATTAATAAGCACAAAAGTAGTAATATAGCATTTTTTGATAACTTATTCATTTATACCTGCCTTAATAAAACAATATTGTGTTTAAGTCTAATTGATTTTTTTAATTAAAAATATAAGGCAATCTTGCACATAACTGTTTAAGAAATTTTGAGACATTAAATTCAATTTTTATATTGACATTTTACCAAAAATAAATAAGTCTCGTCAACTCTAAATTAACCGCAAAAATAAGTGATTTTTTTAAAATTAAGTGTTGACTTTTTAATAGATTTTTGATAAAATACGCCTGTTATATGACTAGTTTGTCTTAAGGGGATTCCTTTTAAGACATTTTGTTTTGTAAAGGGGTAGATATTTTGATTGCTTTATAACAAAACAAAGGTGTGTAACACGCAGTTTATTTGTTTGGAACGCAAAATAAATTGATTCTAGCAAGGGTATTTCTTGCGGTGGTTTTAACTAAAATTAAATATGTTTTTTAAATTTCATTCCACTTTAATAAAACAAAGAATAAAGTTAAAATCATTACAAACTTTTTATTGGTGCTGCTTTAAAAAGTTTGGCAAAAAAGAGGTCTCGTTTTTTCTGTTAAGGACCTATAATTAACAAAACAGACAAAAATTTTTAAGGAGGACAGTATGCCTACAATCAATCAATTAGTAAGGCACGGTAGAAGCCAACAAACTAAAAAGTCTCAATCACCTATATTGGAACAAAATCCACAAAAAAGAGGCGTATGTTTGTCAGTTACAACAACTTCACCTAAAAAACCTAACTCAGCTTTAAGAAAAATTGCTAGGGTTAAACTTTCAAATGGTCAAGAAGGTACAACTTATATTCCTGGTGAAGGCCACAACTTACAAGAACACAGTGTAGTTCTTATCCGTGGTGGTAAAGTTAAAGACTTACCTGGTGTTAGATATCACGTTATTCGTGGTACACTTGATGCTGCCGGTGTTGCAAAGAGAAAACAATCTCGTTCAAAATACGGCGCTAAAAAACCTAAATAATTGCTAGAATTATTAAAATAAATTTTTTGTATATATAAAAACTAAACAAGGAGGAAATTATGTCTAGAAGAAATCGTGCTGCAAAAAGAGACGTTTTGCCAGATCCAATGTATAACTCAACAGTTGTAACAAAACTTGTTAATCAAATTATGTTAGATGGCAAAAAAGGTATTGCATTTGGTATTGTATATAGCGCATTTGATATTATTAAAGAAAAAATGAACGCAGAACCAATGACAATATTTACACAAGCACTTGAAAATATAAAACCAGTTCTTGAAACAAAATCAAGAAGAGTAGGTGGTGCAACATACCAAGTTCCAATGGAAATCAGACCAGAAAGAAGACAAACTTTAGCTATTAGATGGTTGGTTATGTTTGCTAGAAAACGTGGTGGCGAAAAAGAAATGGATAAAAAACTTGCATCAGAAATTTTAGATGCTTATAACAACGCAGGTGGAGCTATCAAAAAGAAAGACGAAATGCACAGAATGGCTGAAGCTAACAAAGCATTTGCTCATTTCAAATGGTAAGATATTGTTTTTGCCGCTAGTAAGTTTTAAGTTTTGTTTTAAACTTATAAACTTGGCAAAAATTATTTAAATTAAGAAAAAATAAAAATAAACTTAAAGGAGAAATTTATGCCAAGAAATTTTCCACTAGAGAAATACAGAAATATCGGTATTATGGCTCACATCGACGCTGGTAAAACAACAACTACAGAAAGAATTCTTTTCTATACTGGCAGAACACACAAAATTGGTGAAACTCACGAAGGTGCTGCAACTATGGACTGGATGGCTCAAGAACAAGAAAGAGGTATCACAATTACTAGTGCTTGCACAACTGCAAGTTGGAAAGAACACTGTATTAATATTATTGATACTCCAGGACACGTTGACTTTACAGTTGAAGTTGAAAGATCTTTAAAAGTTCTTGACGGTGCTGTTGCTGTTTTCTGTGCTCGTGGCGGTGTTCAACCACAATCAGAAACTGTTTGGCGTCAAGCAGATAAATACAAAGTTCCAAGAATTGCTTATATCAATAAAATGGACATTAACGACGCAAACTTCTTTAGGGCTATTCAAATGATGAGAGATAGACTTAAAGCAAACCCTGTTCCAATTCAACTTCCAATTGGACAAGATACAACTTTTAAAGGTATTATTGACCTTGTTGAAATGAAATCAGTTGTTTATAACGATGACCTTGGTAAAGACATGACAGTTGGTGAAATTCCAGAAGATATGAAAGCTGAAGCTCAAAAATATCATGACCAACTTGTTGAAGCAGTTGCAGAAACAGATGATGCGTTGCTTGAAAAATTCTTTGCAGGTGAAGAACTTACAATTGAAGAAATTAAAAGAGGCATTAGAAATGCTACATTAAGCCTTACAATTACTCCAGTTGTTTGTGGAAGCTCTTTCAAAAACAAAGGTGTTCAAAAACTTCTTGATGCTGTTGTAGACTATATGCCAAGCCCACTTGACATTGAAGCTATTAAAGGCACAAAGATGGATTCTGAAACTGTTGAAGAAAGAAAAGCAGATGACAAAGAACCATTTGCTGGTCTTGCTTTCAAAGTTGCTACAGATCCATTTGTTGGTAAAATTACATTCTTTAGAATTTACTCTGGTATATTAAGAGCAGGTTCTTATGTATATAATTCAACAAAAGATACTAAAGAAAGAATTGGTAGACTTTTAAGAATGCATGCAAATCACCGTGAAGACGTTGAAGAAGCTTATGCAGGTGATATTGTTGCTATTGTTGGTTTAAAAGACACAACAACAGGTAATACACTTTGTGATGAAAACAGACCAATTGTTTTGGAAAGTATGGAATTCCCAGACCCTGTTATTAACATTGCTATTGAGCCAACAACAAAACAAGCTCAAGAAAAAATGGTTAATGCTCTTATTAAACTTGCTGAAGAAGATCCAACTTTTAAAACTTGGACAGATAAAGAATCTGGTCAAACTATTATTGCTGGTATGGGTGAGTTGCACCTTGACATTATTGTTGACAGACTTAAGAGAGAATTTAAAGTTGATGTTAACGTAGGTCGTCCACAAGTTAGTTACAGAGAAACAATTAAAAATACTGTTGAAGCAGAAGGTAAGCATATTAAACAAAGTGGTGGTCACGGTCAATATGGTCACTGCTGGATTAAGATTGAACCTCATGAAGCAGGCAAGGGCTATGAATTTGTTGATAAAATTGTTGGTGGTGTTATTCCTAAAGAATATATCCCAGCTATCGACAATGGTATTAGAGAAGCAAAAAATAACGGTGTAGTTGCTGGTTATGAAACTGTTGACTTCCGTGTAACAGTA
>JAFQOM010000005.1 GCA_017403205.1 Clostridia bacterium
ACACATATTAATTTTTTTTGCCATTAACTCTAACTTATCACTGTATGAATTTTTTGATATTTTTCCTTGAACAACAACATTGTCTCCGTCTTTTAACAAATGCATTTTGTGATAATTGCTTTTGCTTGGAAAAATAACAACGTTCATACTGCCTGTTTGGTCTTTAATAGTAAACTTAAAAAAGGGTTTTTGTATTCTTTCTTCTATACCCTCTTTATTTTTTTTAGTACGCTTTGACAAGTAAGATTTTTCTGTTAAAAAACTTATTTTTCCAGCAATAACACCATTGTCAGAAGGCTCTTTTATACTGTTTATAAACTTAGGGTTAAAAGAAACTTCATCTCCCACAATAATCTTTTTATCGTTAACAACATATTTATCTTTCATCATATTGGTTAATGCCATTATATCACTTTGGGCTTTTAAGTTTTCTATTCTATCATTTAAAAAATTTTCATTAGTTATGTCTGCTATTCTTTCTTCTGTTTTAATTTCAAACTCACAACAATAATTTTTTTCTAAAAATTCTTTTAACATTTTACCCAAATTAAAAGAAGTAAAATAATCTATCATGTCTTTTTCTAGTTTAAAACAAACAGTGGCCAAGTCATCACTTATAACATTTACATTAACATCACAACTTTTTAGCTTGCTTTGTAAAACTGGGCTAATTTTTGACAAACAAGCATCAATCGTTTTTTTAATTAAATCAGCTTCAACAAAACTTTTATTAATTTTAACTACTAATTTTGCCTTGCTTAAATTTAAAATATCTCTTATCACATCAACAATTTGTTGCTTATTTTCATCTGTTAAATTTTGAGATTTTGGATATATTAAACTTATTTCACAATAGTTTTTATTTACATCAAAAAAAACCTGCTTTAGTCTTAAAAAACTAAATTTATCGCAGGTTTTTTGATTTATTAAATTAATAAGTTTATTATCAACCATTTATTTGCCTTTTATAATAAAAAATATATGATTATTTTAAACTATAAAGTGCAAAATGTCAACAAGCAGCACAAATAGCAATAAAATTATAATACCTATAAAATGAATCATTCCCTCTACTTTTCGGCTAATAGGTTTGCGCCTAATCATTTCTATAAAAACAAAAAGCATCCTCGCTCCATCTAGAGACGGAAATGGCAACAAATTAAACACTGCCAAATTAACAGATATTAGTGGTATTAAAAGTAAAAGCGACGAAATATTTGTTTGGGTAACTTGAGCAATTGTTGAAATAGTTGTAACCGTTCCACCTATGCTTGTTAATGCAAGCTGACCAGAAATTAATTGCCATAAAATAATTAAAATTTTCCATGCCCAACCAATACAAAACACAAAACTTTGGCCAATAGCCTCAAAGAATCCATATTTATAATTTTGTGTTATCACGCCTACTTTAGAACTTGAAACAACAATGGAGCTTAAGTCATTAATATTTGTAACACTATCGGCATTTACATTAAAAACACTAGAACCAATTTGAATAAATGTATATGGTTTGTCTGTATTATAAACACCCTCTTTAACGGTATATGTTAAATTTTTTTGATTTTTGTTATAAAATTTTAAAACATATTTTTGGCCAGCAATTTCGTAATATTTATAATTATCACCTCTTGCAACACTATCTGTTATTTGTTGGTCTGAAACTGCATCCATATAACAAACAAAATCATAATTTACGTCATCTAAGGCATAGCTTTGACTAGCAAAAATTTGATTTTCTGATTTAGATAAAACTGGTCTCCAAGATTTATAAATTGTTAAATCTATATCTTCTCCATCTCTATAAACAGAAACGGTAAACTCTTGCTCAATATCAAAATTTTCTATTAAAAATGGAAAGTAATTGTCATAAACAAAATTAGTTTCTGTGCCGTTTACGGCATGAATTATATCTCCCTCCATAAACCATGTTTCGGCTGGCTTAGAATATCCATCTGGAATTTCAACTGTTTTTATTTGAACCTTATCATTATAACCAAATACCATTAAAAATATAATTGCAAAAATTATAGCAGATAAGAAATTAAAAAACGCCCCCATGAAAAGAACTATTAGTCTTTTCCATGCTTTTTGGTTATTAAATGAGTCTGGTGAATCTGGTTTATCTTCATCTTCCCCCTCAAAAGCACAGTAACCACCTAGTGGAAATATTCTTAAAGAAAACTTTTCTCCATTTTTTTTGGTCTTTGAGAAAATTGCTTTGCCAAAACCAATAGAAAATTCGTTAATTTTAAACTTTAAAAGTTTGCCGGCTGTATAATGACCAAATTCGTGAACTGTAATCATAAACAACAAAACAACTATCGCAAGTACAATATATAAAGCCGATGTAAAAAAGCCAGATACGCTTAAAAGCAAGTTAAACAAAGTAAATTTTCTCCCTTTATAATTTAAAAGGCTTTATTTTATATTTTATATAAAACAAGCCTTATTTTAATTGTAGTAATATTTAACATTTTTTATGCTAACTAATCATATTAACCAAACATAAACAACAAACAAATAAAGAAATATGGTGCTGCAAATATAATAGAATCCATCCTATCTAAAACTCCACCGTGGCTTTTAAATAAGTCACCAGCATCTTTAACATTTGCTTTTCGTTTCATATAAGATTCAAACAAGTCGCCTGCTTGAGCCACAATAGAGCCAACAAAACCAACTATAATATACTTCCAAAGTTGAACAGAGCCTAATACACTTGGAAAAATCCATGAAAACACAAGACCAGTTAATAATGCCCCTATTATACCGCCTAATAAACCGCAAATTGAGCCAGAAATTGTTTTTTTAGGGCTGATTTTAGGAAATATTTTTTTACCTTTTATTAAGCAACCAAAAATCATTGCAAATGTGTCTGATAAACAAACTGTGGCAAATAGCAAAATTAATCCAAACAAGCCCATTGGTGCGCCTTTTGTATTGGCTTCTATCCCAACAAGTCCTAATGATTGAATGTGATTTATTAAATATAAAAAGAACATTAAAATTGTTGGATATAAAATGCAAGACAATGTGTTGTTTGCCTTAAAAAAAGCAAATCTTTTAACACTCATATTTGAAAGGTCTCTAAATTTATCATTTTGCAAATCTTTTTTAAAAATTAAAAAG
>JAFQOM010000045.1 GCA_017403205.1 Clostridia bacterium
AATTAAAAAATCAACAAACTGCAATAAAAACAAAACATTAATTTTGCAAGCCCACTCTGATATGGTTTGTGAAAAAAATGCAAATAAAACCATAGACTTTTTATCTGAAGGAATAAAAACCTTTGTTAAAGACGATTTTATGTTTGCAGACGGCACAACCCTGGGTGCCGACAATGGAATAGGTCTTAGCATGATATTAAGCATATTAGATGACAATGCTATAAAAATACCAAATTTAGAATGCGTCTTTACTGCTCAAGAAGAGAGCACAATGAACGGTGCCTTTAACCTAAATACAAATTTGTTAAATGGAAGACATTTGCTATCCATTGACGGCACAGACGAAGGCAAAATTGAAGTAAGTAGTGCTGGCATGACAGTATTTGAGGCTGCGAAGAAATATACAAACTATCAAACACTTGATTATTTTAAATTATACAAAAATTGTGGTATATACAAAATAGAACTTACTGATTTTAGAGGTGGGCATTCTGGCAGCGAAATTCACACAAATAAACAAAATGTAATAAAACACGCTGGGAGTTTTTTAAGTAAAATAAAAGATAAAATTCAATTTATAAACATTTGCGCTGGAAATAAATCAAATGCAATCCCTAGAGATTTTAGTTGCATAGTTTTGGCACACAATTTGAGCCTATCTTATATTAAAAATATCGCTAATGATTATTTAAAAACAATAATAGCAATTGAGCCTTTTGCTAAGTTTAAAATAACAAAACTTGATTTTGATAATATACAAAAAAGGCATGCTACCCTGTTGTCCTTGCCTGAATCCACAAAAATTATAAATTTTATTTGCAATTATCAAAACGGTGTTTTAAACAAAAATCAACAAAATTTTGTTGTATCTTCAAACAATCTTGCTAGCATAAATTTAAATAATTGTTCATTAAGTATTGTTGTTTCACTTAGAAGCAGCAACAAAATACAAAACAAACAATATGAAGATACTATATTAAATTATTTTAAAAGTTTTGATTTGCAGGCAACAATTACTTCAAGAGCACCGTTTTTTGAAAGAAACACAAACTCTTACCTACAACCGTTATGTCAAAAAACCTATAAAGCATTGTTTAATAAAGATGCTGTTTTAGAAGATATTCATGCAGGTTTAGAAGGTGGTGTGTTTTCAGAAAAAATTAAAGACATTGACATTTGTGTTATTGCACCCAATATTTACGACGCACACTCACCTAGCGAAAGAGTTAGCTTAAGCAGCATTGAAAGAGTATACAAATGGCTAGAAAATATAGTAGAAAACTTTTAATTTTTATTGCTAAATTGTTTTTAACAAAAGTATATAAAAATAAGAAAATAAAAAAGATATTTTGAAATTTGATCAAAATATCTTTTTTTATTGATAATCATTAAATATTTTAGTATATGATATATAAAACAATATCAACGCCTACCAAAACGAACCCAGCCATCATTAACAATAGGCCAATAACTTTAAATGTAACATAAAGTTTATCATCACCGCCAACTTTATTTGTTTGTCTAGCAACACGAGTTATTCTCTTTGCAAGGCACACAGTTGCAACACCAAAAGCAAGTAATATAAGGCCAATAATAATTAATGGGCTACTTAAAAATTGAATTAATGATACACCTAACATATTCATCATAGTTCTAATCCTCTCTCTTTTACAAGGTTATTATATCAAACTAGTTTTAAAATTTCAATAGATATTTTGCACACATTAAACTTCAATTGAATATTTGTTTGCAAAGTCATAAAATTGCTCTTGTGAAATATTAAAATACTTGCAAATTTTATTAAGAGGGAGCAACTTTCTCTGTTTTGTATACTCCCATACAATAATTGCAGCTAATACTTCTGGCAAATTTTTATCTTGATTTAAAATTTTTTCTAATTTAATTACCACCCTTTTTAAATTAATGTTTAAAATTATCCCCTGCTCTATAAAATATTTTACACTAAGCATTAACCCTTGTTGCAGCTGTTCATTGTTGTGCTTTGTTGCAAAATTATTTGGGATTGTTATTTTGCTAAAAATTTTATCTTTTACCACACAAACAGTACTTGCATTATCCAAGGACAATCTATTTAACATAATTTTGTTTTTAATAGAATTTTTTGTTGTGTTTGACAACAATACATACTCAAAAAATTCATCCAAATTTTTATCTTCAATAAGCGACAATTTTTGAAATAACGCTGATTTTGTGGCAGTGTCTGGCAATGAAGATATAAAGTAGAAGAAATCAATATTTTCATTAAATTTTAACAAAAGTTCTTCTTTGTTTAAAACCAAATAATCTTTTATTGTTTGTTGAATTTTTAAATATTCCCCAACAGGAATACTAAAAATATATTCTAATTTAGACTCTAAAACCTCTGTTTTGCATATGTTTAAATAATAATTAAACACATAGTTGTTAAAGGGATCAAGTGATCTTAAATCTATTAATATATTTTTTGCCTCACCAAAATCCTTTTTATTAATAAGCAAAATTGCATACAAAAATTTAAGTTCTGGCTCAATATTACTACCTGATAAATATTGTTGCATGTACAGTTTTGCAAGATCATATTCTTGAGTTTGGGCAAAAGTTAAGCCAATCTTAAAATATTCCTCATTATTTAAGTCTTTTCTGTCTCTTACCTTACGTTTTATCTCTTCATATTTTTGTTTATCTTCATCACAATAATACAAAAGCAATAAGTTGCACAAATCAAATACACAGTCTGTGCCATAATCTTCTACGAGTTGTTTGCCTTTTTGAGTTTTATTTAAAAAGAAATAAGCAAGACTTAGTTCTGCGCGAAGTTTTTCGTTAGAAAAATCACCATCCCCTTCTAATATCTCAACAACTTCATCAAATTTACCTTGAGACATTAATTCTTCTGCTTTTTGGATTGACAAATCCGTTTTGCCATTAATAATCCTAAATTTCTTTTTACTTTTGTTTAACATTTCAAGTCTGGCTTTTGCGCTTTTTGCAACATCACTAGTTTCTAACAAATTTACACACTCATTTAAATAAAATCTTGCAGTAAGTTCATCACCTTGATTAATTAAATTTTCGCCAAGACCTCTAAAAACAAGCTGCGCAAAAACATCACTTTTTAAAGCACAGTAGTAATAATAATTTGATAAATCTATATAGTTTATAAGACTGTAAGCCTGAGCCAACATCAAATAATAGCTACCTTTTAAAAACAAGTTTTTGTCTTTAGCTAAATTAAGTGCTTTTTGTATATAAACTATTGCCTTATTTACTTCGCCGCCTGCTATAAGTTCATTGCCCTTTTTAAAGAAAAACTTGTCATCTTTTTTAAAATCAATAATTTTGTTTTCTTCCATAATTTAATTCTATTCTTTTTTTTGTTTTTTTATAACGAAATCTGTCGTATTTTAAAAGATTATAGCAAATTTTACTTTATCTCCAAAATGTTTAAAAACACAATTTTATTATAAACATAATTTTAACACTTTTCAATATTATTTTTATTTGAATTAAAAATAAAAAACTTGCTTTTAATATATAAAAATATTAAAAACAAGTTTAATTTTAACTTATATAAATATACCTTCTGCATTGTTCACACTCTAGATAACCGTCTTCTTTAAGTTTGTTCATAAGAGCTGCTGGCAACGCCATACTACAACCACCACACGCATTAGAGTTAAGCGGAACAAAAACAGGAAAAATCTTATCTTGCCTTAAGTGTTTATATTTTGCAAGCAAGTTTGCATCTATTTTCTTTTCTAGTGCTAGCATTTGTTTTTTAATTTGTTCAATTTCTGGCAACAATTTGCTTTGTAATGCATCAACTTTTTCTTTGCGTTCTTTATATTTTTGTTTGTAAGCAATAATATTGTTTCTACATGCGTCAAAACTCTTAATAATGTTAGAAACATTTTCTGCTTGATAAGATAGTGACCTTTCCATTGCAGACAAAGTTTGGGTTAGCTTATTAATTTTATCAAGTTCTGCTTGAGCAGCTTTTTCATCAAATTTGCTAACATCTAACTTGTTTAAACTTTTTAATTGGTCATAAACTTCGTTATAGTTCTTTTTGTTTTGTTCAAAATCAGCTAAAGCAGCTTTAGCTTTATTTTCAAGCTCTATTAATTTTGCTTGTGCATCTTTAACCAAACTTACAACTTTGTTTAAAGTTTTTTTGTCTGTGCAATTTTCAAAATCTCTTTTTAAAGATAAAATTTTGCCATCAAATTTTTGATATTCTATAATATTTTCAAACATATTTTCTCTCCTTAATCAATACTAAAGTTAGCTAATCTGTCTAATTCTTTTTTAATAAGGTTATATTTAATTTTTATTTCTTTTGAATTAGCGTTAGTTAAAATTTGCATGTATTGATCTTTTTTAAAATTTAAATACTCATAAAAGTATTTGTTAGGCCTTTTTAAATTTGTCAACCCAAACATCAGTTGCCTTTTTGTAAGCTTTTGAGGTTTAGATGTATTTGATACAACGTGTAAAACATTATAAAAAATTTTGCCATCTTTAACCATAACATCTTTTTTTATTCTGTAACCGTTTTTTGTTAAAAATATTCTTAAGTCTATTGCATTTTTTTGTGGTTGCAAAACAAAATTTTTATATATTTTATTTTGCTGCAAAATACTAATAATTTCTTTTGCACCCATGCCAGCAATTATAATTTGACTAATATCACTTATATCTATGTCTGTTAAAGCATTTAATGCAGTTAATCCATCCCCCACACAAAAACAAACCTTGTTGCAATAACTTAAAATATTAAAATTATCTTTTGCTTTTTGCAAACTTTTGCTACTTATATCTGTTAAAACAGCATATTTAATTTTTTTTGTATCAAATAAATATTTTGTTATATAGCCATGGTCAGCACCTATTTCTGCAACAACATCCTTGTTAACAAAACTTGCTATAAGTTTAATACGATTTGTAACCATTATTAATCACAAAATCCTTGCAATTTTTTGCATCTATTTGGATGTCTTAATTTGCGAAGAGCTTTAGCCTCAATTTGTCTAATTCTTTCACGAGTAACATCAAACTCACGACCAACCTCTTCAAGAGTTCTTGGATGAGAGTCATCTAAGCCATAGCGAAGTCTAATAACCTTTTGTTCTCTTGGTGTTAATGTATCAATAGCTGCTAAAAGTTGCTCTTTTAAAATAAGCTGAGCTGCTGTTTCTACTGGAGATTTAATTGTTTCATCTTCAACAAAGTCACCTATTTTACTATCTTCTTCTTCACCAACTGGATTTTCTAAAGATACTGGATCTTGTGCTATTTTTTGAATTTCACAAACACGTTGCTCTGTTATACCCATTTTTTCTGCAATTTCTTGTGCTGTTGGATCTCTGCCCAATGTTTGTAATAATTGGCGAGAAACTCTAATTAATTTGTTTATTGTTTCTACCATGTGAACTGGAATTCTGATTGTTCTTGCTTGGTCTGCAATAGCACGTGTTATTGATTGCCTAATCCACCATGTTGCATAGGTTGAAAATCTAAAACCCTTTGTATAGTCAAACTTTTCAACAGCTTTAAGCAGGCCCAAATTACCTTCTTGAATCAAATCCAAAAATTGCATACTTGTTCTACCCACGTATTTTTTTGCAATACTTACAACAAGCCTTAAGTTTGCTTCCGAAAGTTTTTTTCTTGCATATTCGTCGCCATCAGCCATGCGTTTTGCATATTCAACTTCTTCTTCACTTGTTAAAAGAGGAACTTTACCAATGTCTTTTAAATACATTTTTACAGGGTCATCAACTTGAACTTGACTAGCAATTTTGCTAATGTCTTCCATTTCTTCAAGATTGTCTTGAGTTTTGTTAACTTTAATTTTTTTTGAAGCTAAAAACTCTACAACTTCTTCAATATCTTGGGCGGATGCATCAAATTTTAAAAGTCTCAAAATAATTTCTTCTTCATTAAGGCTGCCCTTTGTTTTTGCAATCTCTATCAGTTTATTAATTTCTGGTTGAAAACTTTCGTTATACATTTTTTTTCTCCGTTTTGTTTTTTATCTCTTTTGTTATATTGCCAAGTTTCATGGCTATTTCTCGTCTTTTATTTAAGTCTGTTTCTGTTTTAAACAATTTTGTTAAATTTTCTTGCTCTAATTTCAAGTCAATTAAAATCATTTTGTTTAGACACTCGTCAAAATATGCTTTTAATTCTTCTTGACTAAACAATGTAAAATCAAAATTAATTATTTGTTTTATATCATCATTTTCATCAACTTCAAAATAATCAAACAATGTGCTTATCGTATATGTTTTTTGATCTTGATGACAATCTTTAACAAAATTATATAAATTTTGATAGTTCGCATTTTTAAATGTTAAATTTTGATTTATAGCGCCTAGCGCATAATCTTTTTTATGAACTATACTTGCTAATACAAATTTAACGGCTCTTGTTAAGCCATCTTGTCTAAAAACAGCAACAGGTTCTTCGTTTGAATACGCACTTGGTTGCATATTAGAAGTTGACACATAATTTAAGTTTTTAGAACCCAAATCTCTCCTTAACACATCTGTTGATATATTAACAAGCTTAGACAAAACTTTTAAATAAATTTCCTTTTGAGCGCTGGTCTCCATTGATGTAATAATTTGCAAACTTTCGTTTATAAACTTATTTTTTTGATAACTGTCTTGCAAATTGTATTTATTTGATAAACTTTTAATTTTATATTCATACGCATCAACTGCATTTTCTAAACACTCTTTTAGTTTGTCCACTCCATATTTTTTTAAAAATTCATCAGGATCTAAATTGTCTTTTAAAACAGCAACCTTAACCTCTAAGCCATACTCTGTTAAAACATCAATTGCTTTATATGTTGCATTTTGCCCTGCACCATCTCCATCTAAACATAAAATTATTTTGTCGGTATATCTTTTTAGGTCGTGAGCGTGATAATTTGTAATTGCCGTGCCCATGCATGCAACAGTGTTTTTAAACCCCGCTTTATGCATTGCTATAACATCAATAGTGCCTTCACAGATAATTATGTAATCTATTTTTTGCTCTTTCTTTAAATTTTTAATTGCATGAATATTGTAAATTGTTCTAGATTTGTCAAAAACAAGTGTCTGACTTGAATTTTTATACTTTGCAAATTTACTATCTTGTTCAAGCGTTCTAGCTGTAAAACCTATGCAATCTCCATATACATTTAAAATTGGAAACATAAGTCTTGTTCCAAAAACATCATAGGTGTTACCTTTTTCGCTAGTTTCTACTAATCCAGCTAATTTCATTGTTTCCAATGTTACACCATTTTTTTGCAAATAGCTTATAAGATCATTCCAATTAGGGCTATAGCCTATATTAAATGTTTTTATAATATTTTCATCTAAACTTCTTGAATTTAAATATATTTTTGCAACCTGACTAGTTGGCAATTGCAATTGACTTATATAAAAGTCTTTGGCTAAATTAAGTGCTTTATATACCTTTTCTTTTTGCCTCATAAGTTGCAAATCTTTAGAAGATGGCTCAACTTCTGGTATTTTAATACCGTTTTGTGTTGCCAAAAATTTAACAGCCTCAACAAATGACAAATTTTCATATTTTTGAATAAATTTTATAACATCTCCACTTTCACCGCAGCCATAGCAATGATAAAATTGCTCTGCCTCGTTAACTGCAAAAGATGGTGTTTTTTCATAATGAAATGGACAACAAGCCCAATATGTTTTACCTTTTTTTTGCAATGTTAGGTGCTTAGCAATTGTAGAAACTATATCGCTTTTTAATTTTACTTCATCAATAAATGTAGACGGATATCCTTTGTTTGACAAAAACTCAACTCCAATTTTGTGTTAAATAATTTAACACTTATTAAAAATAATCAACTATCATATATTATACGGCGCTAATTGGTTATTTCCTTTATTTTTTTTAAATTAATTTTATTTTTATTAAATTTATTATAATTTGTTATGTTTTTATAATTAAAAACACCATTTTAAGCACTTTAAATAAA
>JAFQOM010000046.1 GCA_017403205.1 Clostridia bacterium
TGTCCTTTGAAATTTAAAATTAAATTTCCATCGTTAAGCTCTTTTATTGCGCTTCTTATAAATTTTGTGAAAAACTGTATGTTATCTTCAAAATTCCAATAAGCGGCATACCACTCTACCATTGTAAATTCTTGCAAGTGACTTGGATCCATGCCTTCATTTCTAAAGCATTTTGCAACTTCAAAAACCCTATCAAAACCACCAGCAATAACCTGTTTTAAATATACTTCTGGAGCAATGCGCAAGTTACAAATTTTATTTAGTGCATTGTGTTTTGTAAAGAAAGGTTTTGCGCTTGCACCACAAACAGCGCCTTGCAAAATAGGAGTTTCAACTTCTAAAAAGTTGTTTTCTTCTAAAAATCTTCTTAAGAAAGATAAAAATTTGCTGCGTTTCAAAAAGACTTTTCTGCTTTCTTCATTGCTAACTAAATCCATGCATCTTTCACGATATTTTTGGTCTAAGTTTGTCAAGCCGTGAAATTTTTCTGGAAGTGGTAAAATTGCTTTTGATAAAAGTTCAAAGCTTTCTGTTCTAACTGTTTTTTCTCCGGTATGTGTTGTATACAACTCACCAGTAACACCAATAAAGTCGCCAATATCTACCATTGTTTTGAAAAATGCATATTTTTCTTCATCAATTTCATTTCTACCAATGCTGATTTGAAGCTTTGCATTAATATCTTCTATAGCAAAAAAGCTAAGTTTGCCCATAATTCTTCTAAAAGTTATCCTACCGCAAACACTAACCTTTTTTCCATCTTCCATTGTTTTTGCTTCTTTTAAGGTTGCTGTTCTATCAAACTTTTCAATATATGGGATAATATTTTGTTCTTTAAGTTTTTTAAGCTTTGCCTTCCTAATTTCAATTTCACTAGATAGATTTTGTGTGTTTTGTTCCATAATATAAATTTCCTCTTATTTATGTGTAAAAGCACAACAAAAAGCCTCATATTTTAAAATAAGGCTTTTTGAAATGCGTTAATTTTTTAGCTTAAATTTAATTAGTCGTTCTTCTTTTTATCGATTTTTTGTTTTTCTTCTTCTTCGTCCATAAGCTTGTTATAAACTTCAAAAACTTTATCAATAATGTCAAAATCCGAAACAAGATTTAAGTATTCTTCATCTTCTTCGTCTTCTGGCTCTACAACTTCAAAAACCAATGCTTCGTCATCGCCAACGCCTTCAGTTTTTTCGATAGGTTTTAATATAGCAAATACCCTTTCTTCCAAAGGAATAATAGCAATTTGTTCAAAACTAACTTTTTCACCTTTTTCGTTAAATAAAACAATAGGGCTTGTATCGTCTTCATCAAACAAACTATCAATTGGGTTTTTAATTTCTTCATTTTTCAATTGTTCACTCATTTTCATAATCTCCTTTATTTTGAAAACATATCTAAATAATTTTGTAAAATTATTGTAGCAGAAACTTTGTCAATAACTTGTTTGCGTTTTTCTCTGCGCATGTCCGCTTCAATTAACAACCTTTCGGCCGAAACACTTGTAAGACGCTCATCTAAATATTTAATAGTTAAGCCAGATGCCTTTTCTAATTTACTACCAAACTCTCTTGTAGCAATTGCTCTTTCGCCCTCTGTGCCATCCATATTCATTGGCAACCCCAAAACTATAGTGTCTACTTCTCTTTCTTTAGCAAGGTTGCAGATATATTTAATGTCCACTTCTTCGTCTCGCCTAGTGTATGTTTCATACCCATTGGCAATTATGTTAAGAAGGTCACTAAAAGCAATACCTATTCTTACCTCGCCATAATCTAGCGCCATTTTTCGCATAAGAAAATCCTTTAGTTTTAACAAAATTATTATTAACAATTGTATTTTAACACAAACATAAAAAAATTAAAAGTGTTTTATAAAATCTAAATGATTTTTTTATAAAAAAGATGTAAGAGAAATTTTCTTACATCTTTTGTTTTTTAATAAAATTATTTACCGTTAACTTGGCTCATAACTTCTTCTGCAAAGTCATCTTTACGTTTTTCTAAGCCTTCACCCATTTCAAATCTAACAAAACGTCTGATTGAAATTTTTTCGCCAATTTTTAATGTAGCTTCTGTGATTAAGTCAGAGATTGTTTTTGAAGGATCTTTTACAAATTCTTGTTCCATCAAACATACTTCTTTGTAATATTTTTTAATTCTGCCTTCAACCATTTTTTCTGCAATGTTTTGTGGCTTTCCTTCGTTCTTTGCTTGTGCAATTAAAATTTCTTTTTCTTTTTCAACGTTCTCTTGTGGAACTTCTTCTATTCTAACATATTCTGGTTTAGCTGCAGCAATTTGCATAGCAACATCTTTAACTAATTCGTTAAAAGCTTCGCCTTTAGCAACAAAGTCTGTTTCGCAGTTAATTTCTACTAAAACACCAATTTTTCCGCCCATGTGGATGTAGCTACCTACAACACCTTCACCTGCAATTCTTGATGCTTTTTTGTTAACAGCAGCAATGCCTTTTTCACGCAAATAAGCAATAGCTTTTTCCATGTTTCCATCATTTTCTTTAAGTGCTTTTTGACAATCTTGAATACCAGCACCTGTTTTTGCTCTAAGTTCTTTAATATCACTTGCATTAATCATAATTAATTTTCTCCTTAATTTGTTTAAATTTGTTTAAGTACAAAAAATTAGTCATTTTGAGCTGGTTTTTCTGTGTTTTCAGCCATAGCTTCAGCCATATTAACAGCTTCAACTTCTTCAGCATTTTCTTCTACATTTCTAAGAGAAACGCCTTCTTTTGCTTCGATAACAGCATCTGCCATTGCACTAACAATAAGCTTAACTGCTCTGATAGCATCATCATTTGCTGGAATTGGATAATCAACATCATCTGGATCACAGTTTGTGTCTACAATACCAACGATTGGAATATTTAAAGCGCGTGCTTCTTTAACAGCAATATGTTCTTTTTTAGGATCAACTATAAACATAACACCAGGAAGTTCTGGCATGTCTTTAATTCCGCCTAAACCATTTTCAAGTTTTTCTTTTTCTTTTTTAAGTTTTGCAACTTCTTTTTTAGGTAATAATTCAAACTCACCAACTTGTTCCATTTGTTCAAGTTTGTTAAGTCTTGCGATACGAGTTTTGATTGTTTTGAAGTTTGTAAGTGTTCCACCTAACCAACGGTTAACAATGTAAAACATTCCGCATCTTTTTGCATCTTGCTCAATAGCTTCTTGAGCTTGTTTTTTTGTTCCTACAAACAAAATGTTTTTGCCACTTGCAACCATATCTCTAATAAAGTAATATGCTTTGTCGCAAAGTGCTGAAGTATCCTCCAAATTAATAATATGAATATCATTTCTTGTTGTGAAGATATACTTCTTCATTTTTGGGTTCCATTTATTTGATTGGTGACCAAAGTGAACCCCTGCCTCTAATAATTGTTTCATTGAAATTACTGGCATATATATAAATTCCTCCTTCTTGTTAATCCTCCCTAAAAATCAGCAATTTAAAATGCTTTTTACCACTTATTAAAAATAAAAACTTAATCTTTCTGGAAAAATTGCAGCACACCGTTAAGATTAATTTTTTGTTTTTAACTTATAGCACAAGAAAAATTTTTAGGTGCGAATTTTAAACTTTGAGAGTATAACACACAAAAAAAAATTATGCAATAGTTTTTGCATAATTTTTTTTGTATTTTGTCGCAAATTAAAAGGTTTTTATTCTTTTTAATCTTTAGTTGATTTTTGTTTTTTTTCTTCTCTTTTTTTATAGTCTGCAACTGCAGCAGCAATAGCATCCTGAGCCATCAAAGAACAGTGGATTTTTTGTTCTGGCAATTCGCCCAGCTCGTTTACTACGTCTTGATGTGTAATTTTTAAAGCCTCGTCAATTGTTTTATCTTTAATAAGATCCATAGCAACATCGCTTGATGCAATGGCCGCAGCACAACCAAATGTTTTAAACTTTGCATTAGCAATTTTATTGCCTTCTATTTTTAAGTAAACTTTAATTATATCTCCGCAAGTTGCATTACCTACAACACCTACCCCACTTGCACCTTTTATAAGGCCAACATTTTTTGGATTTGTAAATCTACTTATAACTTCCTCTGAATACATCATAAAACTCCTCTTCACGACTAAAATCTGTTTTTATAAATTATTTATTTGTACTTGATTTTCTTGATGGTTTTAGTGGAGACATTTGTCTTAACTTGGCAACACCTTTTTTTACTACATCTAAAACATAATCAAGTTCTTCTACCGTGTTGTTTGCCCCAAATGAAAACCTAATTGTTCCTTGTGCTACTTCTGGTTGTAAACCAATTGCTTTTAAAACATGGCTTTTTTCTTGAGATCCTGTTGAACACGCTGAACCTGTAGATACTGCAATACCATTTAAGTCTAACATTAACATTAAACTTTCGCCCTCTATGAAGCTAAATGATACACTTAAAATTCCTGGTAATGATTGAGAGTGGTGACCATTAATAACTATATGTTCAATACTCTTTAAAAGATTTGCAGCAAAATATTCTTTAAGTTTTTTGATTTTTTTGTTAGTTACCACATAATCTTTTACAATGTTTTCTACTGCCTTACCAAGACCAACAATAGAGGCAACATTTAATGTTCCTGCTCTTTTACCCTTTTCTTGCGTTCCACCTACAATAAGAGGATCTATTCTCACACCTTTTTTTACATATAAGGCGCCTACACCCTTTGGAGCGTGAATTTTGTGACCACTTATAGTCAACGCATCAACATCAAGGTCTTTAACATCTATTCTAAAACTGCCTATTGCTTGAACAGCATCTGTATGAAATAAAACATTTTTTTCGTGTGCTAATTTAGAAATTGTTTTAAGATTTTGAATTGTGCCAATTTCGTTGTTAGCAGCCATGATACTTACTAAAATTGTTTTTTGACCTATATAATGAATTAAATCTGCTATATTAACAAGACCATACTTATCAACTGGAAGATAGGTAACCTCAAAACCAAGCTTTTCTAGCGTTTTGCAAGTATCTAAAACACTTTTATGCTCTATTTGAGATGTAATAATGTGATTGCCTCTTGATTTGTTTGCAAGTGCAAGGCCAATTAACGCCCAGTTGTTTGCCTCTGTTCCACCTGATGTAAAATAAATTTCACTTCTATCTGCGTTAATTCCGCTTGCTACTCTATCTCTTGCTTTGTCAATTAAATTAAGAGCTTCCCTACCAAAAGAGTGAAGATTGTTTGGGTTTCCATAAACCTCACCAAGCACCGGCAACATCTCTGTTAATACATCGCTTGAAATATTTGTTGTTGAAGCATTATCTAAATAAATTTTTTGCATGATTTAATCTCCAAATTAACTTTAATTTTTTAGTTATAGCAAAAACCATTAAAATCTAACAAAATTTTAACAAACAAGAGGTTTTTTGTCAATACTGATAATAACGGCATAATGCACATAGTTATATATAAAAAAGGGCTTTAATGATTTTACTTAATAATCATTAAGGCCACTTTTAAATTTAACTAAACATTTTTTATTGCATCTAAAATTTGATCTTTTTGACGCAAACCAACAAGTCTGTCTACTTCCTTACCATCTTTAAAAATAATCATTGTAGGAACACTCATTACATTAAATTGTTTTGCAACTTCTAAACTATCGTCAATATCAAGCTTTGCAATTGATGCGTTTTCTGGCAATTCTTCTGCAACATTTTCTAGTATAGGAGACAACATTTTACATGGTCCACACCATGTAGCATAAAAGTCAACAAGAACAACTTGGCTTTGTTTTAAAGTATTATCAAACTCTTCTGTATTTGTGTGTAATATTTCCATAATTTTATCCCCTTACATATTGTTTGTTTATTAATATAAAAAATTTCATATTAAAAAATATTTTATTGATTTTAATATAACAAATTAAATTTTTATAGTCAAAGACTTTTAAAAAGTTAAAAAAATTATTTATAAAACATATTTTCTTAAGTCGTGATCTTTATTGAATTTTTCAAAAGCACGTGTAACATATTCTTTATCTATTACAACATCTAACATTGGATGATCCCCACTAGCATTAAAGCTAATATCTTCTAACAATTGTTCAAAAACAGTGTGAAGCCTTCTTGCACCCAAATTTTCGCTAGTTTCGTTTTGTTGCTCTGCATAGTTTGCAATTTCTTTTAGAGCTTCTTCTTTAAATTCCAAATTAATGTTGTCTACTTTTAACAATTCTTTGTATTGAAGTGTTACTGCGTTTTTAGGTTCAGTTAAGATTTTATAAAATTCTTTTGCAGTTAAGTTGTCTAAATCAACCCTTATAGGGAATCTACCTTGAAGTTCTGGTATTAAATCCTCTACTTTTGAAACATGAAAAGCACCGGCGGCAATAAACAAAATATAATCTGTTTTAATTATGCCATATTTTGTATTTACGGTTGATCCCTCTACTATAGGAAGAATATCCCTTTGAACACCCTCTCTGCTTACTTCTGGGCCTTGCGATCTTCTGCCAGAGCTGCCTGCAATTTTATCAATTTCATCAATAAAAATAATGCCTTCTTGTTCTGCACGTCTAATAGCTTCTGATTTAACATTATCCATATCAACAACTTTTTCGCACTCTTCTTGCATTAAAACA
>JAFQOM010000006.1 GCA_017403205.1 Clostridia bacterium
GAATTTTTCTATTCTCAAAAAAACGAAAATTTAAAAACCGAACAAACTAATATATTAGTAAATAACGAAAAAGTAAACGAAGAAACGGAAACGTTAAAAAAAGAGGATAAAACTTTTTCCTATTTAGAAAACTTAACACCCCAATTTAACTATATTTTTGAAAACTACCCACAAAATAAAGAACTTATATCTTTAATAGAAAATAGCAACTTTGTAGAAATAAACAACGAAAATAGTTCCTACTCTATTGGTGCAATTTACAAGGATAATAAAATAAAATATTTGTGTTATGCAGTTAAATCTACCTACAACACTCCCGCCCCAAGCGAGTTGGGAGAACACTACCAATGGTTGCCAATAGATAAATCAGACCCTCTAACCGACGGCTATTACCTAGTTTTTCAAGACGCGCAAGACCTAAAAATTTTGGAACTTTAAAATATTTCAGTTTATATATAAATATATAAACAAAGCATTACTAAAAAACAACCCCACCCCACAAAAAAAACAAATGAAAAATAAAACATCACTATAATGGCAATTGTTATGGTTGCTATGCTTGCTTTCGGTGGTACTTATGCGTATTTTACAGATGCTGCTGATGGTGCTTTCAGTGGTACTACTTACACTGGTAGAATCGAATTATCTACAAACAGTACTTTCACAACAACTGAAACTTTAACAGCTAATATTCTTCCAGGTGAAACTTTATTAGCAGACACTGCAACTACATTCGTTGTAACTGACGAATCTAATAGAGAATCTTATATCTTCTTTGAATATTCTATTGAAGTTTTCAAAGCTACTGGTTATGACGAAGACGGCGTTGCTAACGCTTGGAGTACAACTGCTGATACATCTGAAGAAGCTGCAAAAATTAGTGCAAACTTAACAGCTGGTATGATTACAGCAGACAATGGTTTAACTGCTACTCCTTTAACTGATCACGATGGTGTTTTCTATGTAAAAACAACTGCTGAAAAATTAAATGGTACTTACACTATCAATTTAGGTGAAAGCACATCTGTTGTTATTCCTACAACTTGGGATAACTCTTTCCAACAAGCTAAAATCGTTGTAACATTCAGTGTTAACGCTGCTCAAGGTAACCTTGATGCTGCTACTGCTTATGGTACAATCGCTTAATAATTAGAATTAAGTAAATTAAAAGAGCAAATATACGCAATGTCTTTAAGATATCGCTAATCAATTTTGCTCTTTTTTTTACGCTCTAGCAAAATTTTTAAATGTGGTTTTTAATTTTTAAAATGTTTTTTAAATTTAACTTGCCGGTTGGCAAGTTCCTTTTTTTGCCCCTCAATAAGGAACAATGGTGAAACCATTGTTAAAAATAAAAAAATAATTATTAATATATTTAAAAAGAAAAAGCAAATTAATTTGCTTTTTCATTAAATATATATTATATAAGGGGTTTTTTAGGTATTTTTTTTGTATTTTTAACCCTATTTTTTTACTATTTTTTTGATAATTTTTTTAACAAAAAAAGGTCATTTTTTGATAACCCAAAATCGAGTTTTTCTGACCTTTTTTTTAATAAAAATCTATCTAAAAATTAATCTTGAGATGGATGTAAAACATCATAAGCACCTGACGCATCAGACCAAGATCCATCAAATTGAATAGCCTCAAAATCAATTGAAACTTCTATTGCGGCTCCCATAATTTTGCCACTATATGCTTGTGTACAATTAGCATCAGTATAAACATTGTGAGTTTCTGTGAAACCATCAGTATTTGTAGCCTCAGTTCTATTAGAACTTAAATTGTTACTAATTTGAGCAGAAACAATAAAGTCGTCTGCTACGCCAGCACCTGCTGCTGCATCTTTATCTTCTACAACTAAATAGAAAATATTAGAACCAGCACTAAGTCTTGTCCAACCGTCACCAAGAGTGTTTTCTTCATAATCAGTTGTAACTTTCAATAAAGATTCTTTAGTTTCTCCGTTTTCTCCAGACATAACATACAAAGTATTTTGACCACCAACTGTAGCGGTTAAAGTTGCAAAAATGTATGTTTTAACATCTGATTTGTTTTCTACTGTAATAGTAGCATCAGTTGAATCTGTACCAACAACGAAAGCGCCAGGAAGAACTTTTTTATTAGTAGCAAAAGTGCTAGAACTATTTGTTGAAATTTGTACAGTAGCCATTGTTACTTCGCTTGTACCGAAACTGTCAGCATTAGCAGTAAAATACGCATAAGTACCACCGAAAGCAAGCATAGCAACCATAACAATTGCCATTATA
>JAFQOM010000047.1 GCA_017403205.1 Clostridia bacterium
GATTCATTGTCTTTTAAATCTATAACCTTAACAGATAACACTTGAGTTTTGGCTTTATTGCAATAAATAGTTAAAACAGTATTATCATTTACTAATAGAGTAATATCGTTTTTATTCTCAATTAATTTAAAAAATCTAGCATTATAACCACCATTATATTTGTAAACCTTGTTATATTCTAAATTAATACCATAGCCATCATCAGACGTAAAATGATTTAAAACATAATCAAAAATTCCTAAATATGCAGTAACATTTTGATAAATTCTAGTCGATGTTCCCAATATACCCGTTTTTCGCATTGTTTCATCTACATTATCTAAATTTGTAACTTTAAAACATCTTAAATTTTTTTGTAAATTTACATTTTCATCAAAAAAAATATCCGTAGGATTAACAGAGTCTTTTCCATTTGAAGATTCTATTAGAAGTTTCTCTGTTTTTTGAATAGCTTCAGCAACAATTTCTTGATTTGTTAACGAAGTTTGTGGTTTTTTTTCTTTAATTAAGCTACATCCAATAAAAAGAAAACTAATAGTTAATATTAAAAAACAAACTAGCACCTTAAAAGATTTAATTTTTTTCATATTAAACACCCCCTTAAACTTTTTTAGTATATAATTTTTTCTTTTTTTTCATCAAATTAAATAGCAGTTGTTTTATTTGCAATTATATAAGTTGTGATACAACGTTCTTTCTTGAACAAAACAACAACATAATTAAATTAAACTAAAAAAACTTGATAAATTTGTAATTATTTTTTATTTCTTCTCTTATAAAATATCTTACATAGCACAAAGCAAGCATAAAAAGAGTTGAAAAATATTCCAATCCTTTGAATTATTTTGTTAGTCAAATTGAATGAATTTTAATTTTATGTTTTTAAGCATTTGTTTATAGTCAAATTTATATTATTTCTTTGTTTCTGGCTGCTTTAACAATTCTTCTTTTTTATTGTTTTTAATATATAACAACCATTTTACAAAGCCATAAACTGTATTAACCATCATAGCAAAAATAGTTATAAGCATTATGTAACTGCCATTTTGAATATACAAAACTGTATCCATAATCAAACACAAAATCCAAGCAATCCATTGTTCGTTATAACGAAGTAGTAATAAAATTCCATTTGCCATGCCAAGCGCACTAACAAAAGCATCTACATAAGTCTCTTCTGCTCCTGGTATAAGTTTTAAGATATGACCCACACCAAAACCAAAACCAATAATTGCTGCAACAGATAAAATTGTTTGCCACCACTTTAATTTTTTTACAACAGTAAGTTCCTCTTCTTTTTTATCTGGGTGTTTGTGCCAAGAAATAAAACTTGCAATATCAATTGGAATCCAAAATATAATAGAAATAAGTGCTGTAGAATAATTGCCCACACTAAACAAAAGAATAGATTCTGTTATTTCTATAAACACAATAGAAACAATAAAATTCCATTTGCTTTGTTTTGAAATAAGAAGTTCACACACGGGATTAGCAAGAACAGCAATGATCGAACAAATTAAAACAAATGTATTTGAGTTGTCCTCTAACATTTCTTCTGGCAAAAAAATTGCAAACAATGCAACAAGAATAATAACGCTAAACAAATATATAATTTGATATAGCGTGAAAGATTTTAAAAATGAAACAAATTTGTTGCTTGCCTTTGCTTCATTTTCTATTTTAACATTTTCATTTTTCATAAATACTTTCCTTTTTAATTAATTTTAACTTATATTTTTATATTAAAATTAATTTTAGGAGGCTCTTTATTTGACAATTTATATCTTGTTAGCATTTTAGACATAAATCCTTTTGATTTAAAACCCAAATTATTTAAAACAATCATTTATTTTTCTTCCTTTCTTTTCTTTCCCTTAATAAGAGTTTTATCCTATAAAAAAGGCCTAACTCTTTTTTTGCAAGGTCTTTTGTGTTTGCATATGCGTCAATTTTATATTTTAATGTGTTTAAAAACAGTTGTTCTTTTCTAAATCTATACCTATGTTTTTTTAGTTGATTTATAGCATTTTTATTGGCATCTCTTTCTACTTCTTGCATTGAATAGTATGAATAGTCATCCTTATGCTCTGGGTTAATATAACCTTCCATATTTTTTTTCCATCTATATGCTTTAGATAACTTAAAAAACTTTTTCTTACTGTCTATTATATAAAATTGTTGAGCATGCCTTTGTTCGTGATATAAAGTTGCTAAAGCAAAAAACTGCAGATTATCTTTTGTAAAAAAGGTAGAGTTTAAATAAATTACTCTCTCTCTATGACTGCAAAGACCATAGGCATTTTCTTCCATTTCTTTTGGTACAACTTGATAACATTTTCTACCAACTTTTTTAGAAACTATTTTTTCTATCTTCTGAAAAACTTTCAATCTTTTTATAGGAGAAAGCCTTTTCCACTTTCTATTTTTTAATTTATTATATGTTAAAAAATTAAACATTTTATTGAAAACCCTCTTTTAATTTAAAAAACCCTTTATTATCTCGTTTTCAGCTTCTTGTTCTGATAATCCCAGCGTTTGCAACTTTATAAGTTGATCACCTGCAATTTTTCCAATTGCAGCCTCATGCACAAGAGATGCCTGTGGATGCTGAGCACATACCTTTGGTGCGCTTTGAATAATGGCTTTATCTAAAATAATTCCATCGCACTCTACATGGCCAAAACATTCTGCTTTACCTACAACGTTTGAAATAAAGCTTTGAACAGAATTTCCCTTTGCAACACTTCTACTTGTTATTTTTGCACTGCTTTGATCTCCACTAAGTATAATTTTAAAATCAGTTTTTGCTATTTGATTGTCATCGGTCAATATCTTTTCCACGCAAACAAGTTTTGCATCCTTTTTTAACACCGCCTTTGTTTTTCTATTAGAATAACTTACACCACCCAATTGTATAGTTTGCATTTCAAGCTGGCTATTTTCCGCCATATAAATAGAGGTTTGGGGATTTAATATTTTTTCACCCTTACCTAATCCTAAATGTTTTTCAATATAAACAACTTTTGAGTTTTTGCCAATGTGAAAAGTATGCACGCCATCATGCGAACTAGTATTTTTGTTATCAGCATTATGAATTCCACAACCGGCCACAATTAAAACTGAGCTATTTTTACCAATATAAAAATCGTTTTTAACACAGTCTTTAAAGCCGCCTTTAGTCACAATAACAGGAATATGAACGCTTTTGTTAACAACATTATTTTTAACAATAATATCTATACCAGAATTGTCTTTTTTTGAAATTATTTGAACGTCACTATTTGTTTGCCTTTTTAAACTTTCACCATTTTTTCTTATATTAAAACTGCCTTGCTCAACAGCGTGCAGATCATCTATTTGTGACAATAATTCTGTATCAATTTTATCCATTAGCCCCTCCAAGAACCTCACATTTAGGTTGATCCAACTTAGGAAGTATTAAATTTGCTTGACCAAACTGAGGTTTATCATCTTTATTAAGAAGTAAAATATAATCAGCAATTTCTAAAATTCTTTTTTGGTGGCTAACTATAATAATTGTTTTGCCTTTTAAAACGTTAAATATTTTTACAAGATCTTCAAAACTCCACAAGTCTATACCAGCTTCAGGCTCATCAAACAAAAAAACTTCGCCCCCTTTGCAAAGACTAATTGCTATTTCTATCCTCTTAAGTTCTCCGCCAGATAAAGTATCGTCAAGCTCTCTATCTATATAATTTTTTGCACATAGTCCCACCCTTGCCAAATATTCACAAGCATCTGACACATTATTATTTTCTTTATTAGCAAAGTTAAGCATGTCTCTAACTTTTATACCCTTAAATTTTACAGGCTGTTGAAATGCTAAAGTTATCCCCTCGTTTGCCCTTTGACTTATAGGAGTTGTGGTAATATCTTTGTTGTTATACAAAATCTTACCTTCTGTTGGCAAAATAATACCCATTAAAAGCTTGATGAGTGTTGATTTTCCACTTCCATTTTGACCGGTTATGACAGTAATTTTTCCCTTTGGAAAAACCAAGTTAATATCTTTTATTATATCCAAATTTCTTTCTATTTTTTGATCATCTATTTTATAACTTACATTTTTTAATTCAATCATTTATTTACACTCTCTCAGTTGATATTATAAATTAAAAACAACAAAAAGTCGATAAATATTTTTTTAAAACACATAGTTTAATTCAAATTTATATTAATTAAAAAACAATGCCGCTGCGCCTAAAATGCCTGCTTTATTTTTTAGGTTTGCTGGCAAAATTTTTATAGTTTCTACATTCTCGTTTCCAAATATTTGTTGAATTAATTTTTGATTTAAATTGTCATATAATCCCTCTTTTTGATTTGCAATACCACCACTTAACAAAATTACTTCTGGCCTAAATACATTTGCAATATTTGTTAAACCACATGCAAGATAGTCAATATAACTATCTATAATTTTTTTTGCAGTTAAATCTGTTTGCATAAAATTAAAAGGGGTTTTTCCATCAACTAAATTTATATCGCATATTTGCCACATCTTACTTTGTTTGTTTTTTTTCATTGCAAGTTTTGTTTGTTTAATTAGTGCAGTTGCAGAACAGTATGCCTCTAAGCAACCTCGCCTTCCACACGAACAAATTCTTCCGTTATATTCCACAACAGTATGACCAAACTCAGCACCATAACCATGGGTACCCAACATCAATTTTCCATTAACAACAGCACCGCCTCCAACACCAGTTCCAAGCGTTATTAATACAACGTTGTTATAGCCTTTACCTGCACCATACAAAGTCTCTGCTAATGTAGCAACATTTGCATCATTTGCAACTTTTACAGGCAAGCCTATTTTTTTTGATAAAATACTTGCAATTTCAAAATTATCAAATTTTAAGTTGTGAGAAATAATTGCTATACCCTTTTCTGTATCAATTAAACCAGGGGCCCCTACACCTACCCCTACAATATCACTTTTATCAATTTTGCTATCCTTTAACACCTTGTTAAAAAGTGTGCAAATGTTATCAATAACCGCAATATTGCCAAGCTCTGATTTGGTTTCAGATTTATCATCCGCTATTATATTGCCGTTTTGATCAACAACACCAGCTTTAATAAAAGTGCCTCCTAAATCAATTCCAAAATAATACTTATTGCTCATACCCCCCTCCTATAAACAAGTTATTTTTTATGCGTTTCTGTATACGCTTTTCTAACAGCTATTGCTAACTGATCAGCACAAGAAGTTTGCCTTCTTCCACATGTATTGCCTTTTAATTTATTTTCAATATAATCCACAGTTTGGCCATCAATTAATTTGGCTATAGCTTTTAAGTTGCCATTACAACCACCCATAAAAACTACATTTGAAATTATATTATCGTCAATATCAAAAGATATTTCAAAAGAGCAAACTCCATTAGTTTTGTATTTATACTGCATAAATAACATACCTCACAAAAAAAATTTATTTACACTAATATTTTATAATATAGCATTGATAACAGTCAAGAATTTAATTTTAAAAACAAAAAAGAGCCTTAGTAAAACTAAAGCTCATTTTTGGTGCCGAAGGCCGGACTCGAACCGGCACGGAGTTGCCCCCGAGGGATTTTAAGTCCCTTGTGTCTACCATTCCACCACTTCGGCA
>JAFQOM010000048.1 GCA_017403205.1 Clostridia bacterium
GTTTAGTTTTAAAGAAATATATATTTTTTATAAGGATTTAAAACATTTTTCTTTTAAAAATACTTTTATTGCGTTAACGTTAGTGTTTATATAATGACATATTTAGGGAACATTTTGTTGTTAGTTTCGTCAAATTGTTCCCTAAAAGTCAATATTTTATAAAAAAATAATATTAATTTATAAAAGTTTACGGCAAAAGATTGTCGCAAGCGACAATGACATGGGGGAAGGGCTAAACTTTCATAACGACAATGACAAAAGGGATTGGGCAAAATAAAAGCCGTTGTAAGATCTCCGCTAGGCGAAGATGACACAACGGCTTTTTAATAAATATTACCAAGTCCTTAACTTTGTATAACAAAACTAACCCGACGGCGTCATTCTCGCTTGCGGGAATCTTCCGTCGGGCTATAAATCTTTTTATAATTAAAACTCTAAAGATAAGTCTTTCCAGTTTGGGTTGGTTTTTTCTATTAATTCGTTTTTCTCTTTTCTTAAAAACTTTTTCAATTCTTTTTCTCTTGATATTGCTAAATAACTTTCCGTGTATATTTCGTAATACACCAATTTGTTTACGTTGTATTTTTTTGTAAATCCTTCTAAAAGTTTGTTTTTATGTTCAAACACTCTTCTTTCAAGATTGTTTGTAACCCCTATATACACAACTTTATTGTTCCAATTTGATAAAATATATACGTAATATTGCATAATTTTATTATAAGTCTTTACCGTAAATAAATCAAGGTGTAGCGTTATTTTTTATTGCTACTATCGTAGCAAAGATTGTCGCAGGCGACAATGACAAGGGGGATTGGTCAAAACTTTCATAACGACAATGACACTTCACGTTGTATTATTCTCTCGCATCCTTATTGTCATTCTCACGTAGTGGGAATCTTTTTGCCGTATGGCAAAACAATTAAACAATTGCATAATGCAATCATTAAAAATTAAACACGGCAATTTTTTGCCGTATGAAACGATTTAGCCAACCACTAAATCTTTATGGTTGTGCCTTATTATTTTTATTGCTACTATCGTAGCAAAGATTGTCGCAAGCGACAATGACAAGGGGGATTGGTCAAAACTTTCATAACGACAATGACACTTCACGTTGTATTATTCTCTCGCATCCTTATTGTCATTCCCACGGCGGTAGCCGTGGGAATAAGTTAATTTTATAATTGTGCTAATTTTTCAAAGGCTTGTTTGTTTTTAGTTAAAATACGCTTTGCAACTATTTCTACTATTTCGTTTTCGCTAACCGTAATTTTAGAATTTTTGTCTATTACGATTTCGTAAGTTTTTTCGTTTTGCTTTTCTTTTTTCATTTTTTCACCCATTTGTCCTTTATAAGTTTATTTTAAAACATAATTAACCAGTTGTCAATATTTTATGCAAATAGATATATAAAATTCTACTTTTAAGATTTTTGAAATAAGCAAAAGCAGAAAGCACTTTTTGGCTCTGCCAAAAAATTAAGGATTTTAAATATTATTACGCAGTCCGCAATGGTTTGGCGGTGGCCAAAGTGTTTCTCGCGACAATTTTTGTCGTGTTTATTTTTTATCGTTTGCTGTATGGCAAACGCATAATTTTATTTTGCCCGTTTGGGCAAAAGATTGTCGCTACAAGCGACAATGACAAAAGGGGGTGGGCAAAAGAAAAGCCATTGTGAGAGTTTCACAATGGCTTTTGTTATTTAGTTGTTTTGCCAAGTTTTGCTTTGGCTTTTATTAAATTGTTTTTTACTGCATTTTCGGTTTAACCGTAATCTTACGGCGATACATAATTTTTTTACACACCACTTAATGTTGCGTTATTAACACCAACTATAGTACCTGCATAAAAAGTTTTAGTTGCAGTATTAGGGAATGTTATGTTTGTTCCTCCAATAGAAGTCGTCGCAGTTACAGTTGATGCCACCGCTGCCGTTCCCACTTTTACTGTTCCATTATTAACACAACTGGTTATGCTACAAGTTGTTGTGTTTCCTCCTTCTATAAGCCCTACTATTCCACCTACTGCTGCATAGTATCTATTAACTTGAGATTCATTGTATGTTACAACACATTTAGCACCCGTAGCGTCAACATCGCCTGCGTTTGAACAACTTGTTATCGTTACACTAGTATTACTTAAAATTCTTCCAACAATACCTCCAACACCTCTAGAAATACCAGTAACTTTTCCATTGTTTACGCAATTTGAAATTTCAACCCCTGTA
>JAFQOM010000049.1 GCA_017403205.1 Clostridia bacterium
CCGTTATTAAGTAATTCAAACGGTAAACCTGTTAAATTAGCTATATCTTGTAAAAACCCAAACATATTCTATATATATGTTAATTCTTAAATAAATAGTATCTTGATTAATATTATTGCTGATTTTGTTTGTGTAAATTAATAAATAAGATTATAATAATTGTTAATTTAATGTAGTGTAACAATTGCTAAAAACACACAACACAACTACCTAATAATCAATATACTTAGGTTTAAAAATGCTTAATTTATATATACCGCTATAGACGACTATAATCAATAATATTTTAAGGAGAAAAAATGGACGGATTCTTTTTTATTATATGGGGGCTTTTCTTTGGGGGCGCACCAGCAGGTGCTGTCGTTTGGCATTTAATTAATGGTCGTTTTGATTTTTCTATGATTGCAATTTTACCATTTTGTATAATTGGAATTACTGCCTCTTGCTTTGGATTCAAAAAATTAAAGAAAGCCATGCAATTAAAATCCACTTTAAAATCAGGTGCTGATGGCTATGGCTATTTTGTTGATATGGAAGTCAACCCTAAACATGGACTTAAATCTAGTACAAAAGTTAAATTTTATTTTATAAACAGTTCTGGAAATAAAGTAGATATAACAACCGACTATGATTATACCTATGAAGAAGCAAAATACTTTAAAAATATTCAAAAATTTAAAATTAAATACAAGGACAACTTTGCTGCAATAACCGAAATACCTGATGTCAATGCTGTTTTTACCCTTAATGCAGACGATCAACCTTTTGATGAGAATAGCCAAGAATACATGTTTAAATGCGAGTATTGCGGAGCTGTACAAGAAAAAACAGGAAAATGTTCAAACTGTGGTGCACAAATAACAAGGCACAACAAAAATAGTAATTAAGGAGTTTTAAATGGGTGTTGGAGTATTAATTAGTGGTATTTATTCCATTATTATGGGCGCTTTTATAGGATATATGCCTATGTACATATTTAAAAGTGCATTAAAAGCAAATATTTTTGGTATACTACCATTTGTTTCAATTTTTTTTATAGTAAGCCTTAGCCTTATTATTGTAGGCTTTTTATCGGTCGTTAGTTTTATTAAAACAAAATATGTTGAACGCAATGGAACAAGTTCTATTGGCCATTTTGTTAGCATGAAGTCTAATTTTAAAAAAAATACAAATGGTAAAAATATTAGCATTAAATATTACTACACAGATAATACAGGTAATCAAAAATATGTTACAACAAAGCATATATATAATAACGCTGAAGCAAAATATTTTGAAAACAAAAAAGAATTTAATATTAAATATAAAGGTAACACTGCAATAATTTTAGATTCCCCACTTTCTAATACCACTTACACATATGAATCACAAATAGGTTCTAACCTATCTACAGACAATAAAATAATTTATACTTGTGAGTATTGTGGTTCCATACAACAAAAACCAGGAAAATGTAAAAATTGCGGCGCACAAATAAAATAGAAATAAATAAGGGAGAAAATATTTAATGATTAAGTGTCTTTTAGGTATATTGATGGGATGTTTTTTTGCAGGTTTTTCAGGATTTTTTTTAATATCCTTAAACTCTAGTATATCTACTGTATCAACCTCATCAATCGCTCCAGTCACCTGCTTTCTTATTTTTTTGGGGATTGTAGGTCTTTATTTAATCATAGCAAGCATTGTAATGACCTTTGTTGAAATAAGAAGAATCTTTATTAAAAAGCATGGTTACGATGGTTTTGCCGATTTTATTAGTGCAGAAGAAAGAAAAAGCACATATAGTGAAAATAATAAATATCGTATAACTTTTTCTTATATAGATGAAAAAGGAAAACAAAGAACCCATACCACTGAATTTAAATACTATAAAGCTGATATAGAATATTTTGAAAATAAAAAAAGCTTTGCTGTAAAGTTTAAAGGAAAAACCGTTTTTGTTACAGAAAATCCAAAAATAATCTATACTAAAAATTCTTATGCCTCCACCACTTCATATGATCAACCAATACAAACTAATAAAAATTCATCCGGATTTTATATGTGCGAATATTGTGGCTCTTCACAAAATAGACTTGGCAAATGCAAAAATTGTGGTGCAAAAATAACAAAGTAAAAAAAACAATAAATATACAAATTTAAATCTTATAAATTTAAAGGGAAAAAATATGCTACTTGGCTTTTTATTTACATTTATTGGTTTATTATTTGCAGGAATTGGAGTTGCCCTTATGACATCAGAAATAACATCAGGCAACAACTCAATGATTCCCCTTTTAATATCTGTAATAATGGGGACAGGCTTATTAATTGCAGGAATAACAATTATTACAAAAGCACTAAAGTTAAAAATTATTGAAAAAATAGGTTTAGATTCAGTTGGTTATTTTATCTACACAGAATCAAATTACACAGAAAATAACGTAAAAAAGTATTATATACTTTTTGCATTTAAAAACGAACAAGGTGAAGAATTTCGTGTAAAAACGCCTTCAACATACTCTCGCAGTGAAGCGGAATATTATGCTTTTAAAAGGAAATTTAAAATTAAATATAAGGGTAAAAAAGCTGTAATAGTAGAAAAAATTGATTTGGAAACACTTGATAAGTTATACGAAAAATTAGCAAATATGAACCTTGAAAATCTAAATCCAAATGATTTTGTAGAATTGAATATTAATGATAATGACAACAATTCAAGCTATTACTTATGCCCATATTGTGGGGTTTCACAAAATAAAATTGGAAAATGTACAAACTGCGGGGCGAAAATAACAGATAAAGATGCTCGCAAAGATTATTTTAATTAAAATTTTTAAGCAATAAAAAAAACTATATCAAACTGATATAGTTTTTCTTTTTATTTAATTTTAAAATTCACAAAGATTACTTTTTGCTAGCTTTCTTTGGTTGTTCTTCAACAACAACATTAACATATTTTTTGCAACCATGCTTAGTTTGAAATTTAACTTTTCCGTTTGCTAAAGCAAACAATGTATAATCTTTGCCAAGACCAACATTTTCGCCTGGATAGTATTTTGTACCTCTTTGACGAATAATAATGTTGCCAGCAACTACACTTTGTCCGTCAGATTTTTTAACACCAAGTCTTTTTGCTTGACTGTCTCTGCCGTTTTTGGTGCTACCACCGCCCTTTTTATGAGCGAACAATTGCAATATAATAAACATTTGTTATTCTACCTCCAATTCTATAAAATCAGAATATCCTTCTCTTAAATCACTTATGCCACAAAGCATTGTGTTTAAGATAACATCTACATCATGACGCTGTTCTTCTGAAATACCTTCTGGAATTTCAAATTCAAGATAGCCTCTGTCTTCGTTTCGTTTTAATTTTGCATCAACAAATGCTACCGTTAAAACACCCAAAACAGCTGTTTGAACAATGCTTGAAAGTGCACTGCAAACAATATCTTCTCCACTCACGCCGTAGTTTGTGTGACCATCGCAAACAACTTTTGTTATTTGTCCGTTGTTATTGCGGGTAACTTTTATGTTTGTCATAACCCACCTTACTTAACTGAAATAATTTTTACTCTTGTAAATGGTTGTCTGTGACCTTGTTTTTTTCTTTCGTTCTTTTTTGGTTTATATTTAAAAACAACGATTTTGTCATCTTTACCGTGAGCAATAACTTCTGCTTCACAAACAACATTTTTTAATGTTGGTGTGCCTGCTTTAACAGTTTTGCCGTCTGATAATAACAATACATCAAAATTAACTTTATCGCCTACGTTTGCATTAAGTTTTTCAACGTCAATACTTACGCCTTCTGTTACTTTGTATTGTTTTCCACCACTTGTAATGATAGCATACATACTTTTCTTTCCTCCTTACCTCCAGACTCGCTAAATAAAGGTGATTTTTAAAACTAAAAATTCTTTAACTAAACCAAATTTAAGCGGTTAGTAAAAAAATAACACAATTATCAAATTTTGTCAACATAAATTTTAATGATTATATTTATATGGTAGTTGATTTATAATCAATAAACTAGGCTAACATTTTCTTTTAATTGTGTTAATTTTAAATTAATTTTTGTATTTATTTCTACTATTGAACTGCAGGATTTAAATCCTCTTGGTGATCTAAAACATTTTGTTGAAAAATACTTGCTGCATTGGCGATTGTTTTTAAAGCATTTGTAACCCCTTGAGGATCACTGGCGTAGATAGTATCTGTTGTAATTTTAGCGTTTTCTGTATAAGAGCCATCTGGATATGCAAAATATTCATCTCTAAATGTATATTGTGGACTTTTATCATATATTGAGCATAGCGAATAAAGTTGAATGCTTGTTAAATTTACAACTTCCGTTGGATTCTTTGTTGTACCTGCATATGAAGCCAATACAGCCTCATAAACTTGGCTTAAAATTGAAATATCTCCTGCTAGTTCTTGCTGATTAAAGTTGGGGTTGTTTAGCAAGTTATTTGCAAAAATATTTTGATTGTGTACAACATAATTTGATGTGTTAAGATTTGGGTTTGAATAAACTGCATTGCAGTAATCTACAAAACTAAAAACACCTAAAGCATTTGGGTTTGTGTTGTGCTCCATTGTGCCCCATGCATTTAATGCATTTTGGGCCAAATTTATACTTACATTACCACCAACTACACTAGCAGAACATACCGCCTGATTCATAAAATACGATGCCATTAAACTTTCAAGTTGGCTTTGATAAAAATCAGGGTGACTTTCTTTTGAAACAGTTTGTTGCTTAATATTTTTATTAGAAGCAACTTCCTGAGGTTGTGATGTTTTATTATTTTTAAAATAACGCAAGATAGACACTATTATCTTCTCCTTAATTTTTTATACGTAAGATTATTGTTCCACTGGATCTACTGGAGGCTCTTGATTTGTCAATACATATTGATGAGTTAAAACAAATTGTTCAAAAACACTTGAGGCTTGTGTAATTACATTAAGAGAATCTGAAATTGCATTTGGATCTGTTTGTGCAAGTTCTGCCATTGAAACATTAGCAAATTCTGTAACAGAGCCATCTGGATACATAAAGTGATCTTCTTTAAACGCATATTTAGGGCTTCTAGCTTGAATAATTGCAAAAGAAGCAAATTGCATGCTTGTAAGCATTGGAGATGCTATTGGTTTTTCTATACCTGCAAATGTACCTAAAAGCGCTTCAAGAGTGGTGCTGATATTTTGAGCATCTACTGCCAAATTTTGTTGATCTACACCTTGATTGTTTAACAAGTTGTGAGCAAAAGAATTATGATTATGAACTAATAAGTTTGATGTGTTAAAATCTGGATTTTCCTTAGCAGCGCGGCAATAATCTGCAAAACTAAAGATACCTGCCTGACCTTCTTCACCATTATAATTAGGTACGCCAAAAGATTTCATTGCGTTTTTTGCAACGTTAACGCTTATAACAGGGCTATCAGATTGTTGATAAGCACAAACTGCTTGGTTAAGAAAATAAGAAGATAGCAAACAAATTAATTGGCTTTGGTAAAACTCTGAATTTTTAGTTTTAGAAATTGTTATATTTTGATTGTTTTCGCTTTTAGAATGATCAGCTATTGTAGACATATAAAGAAACCCCCTAATATATTAAATAATTGTGTATATTTTAGCATAATAGATGCTACCCCTCAATGTGCATAATAACCAAAAAAATAAAACTGAATATTTGCTGCTTTTTTGCACACACTAGCTTTGGGAGAATAAATTATGCCAACACAAATAAAAGAAATCAACACAAATTTAATAACAGCAATCTATCAAAATTTGCAAACAGCA
>JAFQOM010000050.1 GCA_017403205.1 Clostridia bacterium
ATGCTCTTGGTATTTTTTTATATATGGTGTATGGTTAAATATTTTATTGTAAAATCTACTTTGAGTTAAGGTTCAGTTGGTGATTTATTATTTATGAATGTTGTTAATAAGAATTTAGAAGTTAGGATTTATCCATCTAAAGTGGATAGGAATGATAAAGGTGAAAAGATTGCTAGTTTGGATAGTATTTTGTCCAATATTGGTATTTCTAGATTTATCTTTAACAAGGAACTGGCTTTTATTAATAATTTCAGACGTTTATTAGTTGAAAATGGCTATGAAGATAAGGTTATTGTTAATAATTCATCTTGTAACTGTATTTTAAAGATGTTAAAAAGCGATTATTCTTTTATGGAAAAATCCGAGTCCAGTAGCCGCCAACAATCGCAAAGAGACCTTATTACAGCATTTAAACGATATCATAATCCAAATTTAAAGTCTAATTATCCAAGATTTAAAAAAAAGAAAGACAATAAAGGATCTTTTAGAATAATGAATAATAACAATAATGTTCGCATTCAAAAGGATAAATATGGATATGATAAAATCAAATTAGCTAAATTAGGATTAGTAAAATTTAAAACCAGCAAAAAATACAAAGAACTACTGCATAAAGCAACAGACAAAAATGACCAAACAGCAAAAATCAACCACATAACCATTAAAAAAGAAAACAACAAATATTACGCTGTTTTTAACATAGAATGCATACACACACCACATAAAATAATAGGCCCAAAACAACAAATAGGAATAGATATCGGATGCGGAAAACTAGCTGTTCTTTCCAACAAACAAGAAATACCCAATCTTGATTTAACCAAAGAAACAGAAAAAATCATCCACTATCAAAAAATAATTAGCCACACCAGAAAAAACTCAAACAGATACCAAAAAGCAAAAAAACTCTACCAAAAATGGATGAAAAAACTAGTAAACAAAAGAAACGACTACTATAACAAAATAACAACTTATATAGTTCAAAATTCCTCTTTCATAGCAGTACAAAACGAAAACATCATCGCATGGAAAAAAAATAAACATCTATCACACAACTTACAATTAAACGCCCCACGAACATTCATGGACAAAATAGAATACAAATGCAAATGGAATAATATTCCATTCATTAAAGTACCTAAAAAATTCCCATCAACACAAATATGCAGCAACTGCAAAAAACAAAACACCAACATAAAAGGAATACAAAACATAAGAATAAGAACATGGAAATGTCAAAAATGCAATACCATACATGATAGAGACATAAATGCAAGTATTAATATCTTAAATGAAGGATTAAAAATCGCTGGGACAACGATGCAGTAAAAAATTCCAAGAAAAAAATACTATAATTTTTTTTGGTTTGCGAATCCCCGTCGTCTACACGGCGGGGAGGTTCAAGAAAAGTGGAACTAATATAATAACATATACTGGGAATAAGAAGTATGTTATAAAGTTTCCAATTTGTTTAGAGAATAATGTTCCAACAAATGGCGCAATTACAGTTAAAATAATTTCAAAACCTATGAAACCTACTAAAACTCTAAGAACTTTAGATTCTAGGTTACCTTCAGTAGAAA
>JAFQOM010000051.1 GCA_017403205.1 Clostridia bacterium
AAAAAATAGTAATATTATAAAAATTTTAGGTCAAAATTCTAAGGAAGCATTAGAAGAATTAAGCAAATTTTCAAAAGAAATTTATGATAAAAAACGATATTTTTCTACCAATGGAATTTTTAGTGATAGAGAGATAGAAGAATTATATAGATTATATAGTGTTCCAAAAGTAATAGTTGAATATATAAATCAAGGAAAAAACAAAGAAACAAAAGAAAAAATAATGTTATTTTTTAATGTTTTAAAAACTTTAAGTAGATATTTCCCTGAAATTGATGATAATATTAATCAATTTGGAAAGGACAAAGTATTTGTAGAATATGAAGTTGGCTCAATGAAAATGGTGTGGCCAGATGGAACAAAAGTCAAAGCTGAAGAATTATATATTTATAAAAAAGAAAAGTTAGATGACGATTAAAATTAATTTGACACCTATTGACACCTACGGGAGCAGTTTTTAATGGTTTTAGAACAACTTAGGCAGGTAGTCCGATTTTGGACTATCTGCCTTTTTTTGTGCAATTTTTTTGACACCTACGACACCCTAAATTGACACCTAATATTTTTTGAGTGGAAAATTAGTAAAAATTTTAGAAAATAAAAAACCTTTGAATTGCCCTAAATATAAGGGTTTTTCAAAGGTTTATGATTGGAGCTGATGACGGGACTTGAACCCGTGACCTCTGCCTTACCAAGGCAGTGCGCTACCGACTGTGCCACATCAGCATAGCTCCAAAATGGAGTAAATATTAAGTTGTAAAATTGTTCAAAAATGCTATTTCCTTGTCTTACCAAGGCAGTGCTCTACCGACTGAGCTACATCAGCATAGTTGTTTATTTAAAAATTAAAACAGAATATATATACCACAATACTTTTGCTTTGTCAAAGTTTTTAATTTGTCTAAATTCAATTATTACATATTTAATGTTTGATATATTTAATTTTTTGGCACTAAATATTGATTTTCTACCTTTTGTTTATAAAATTTTTATGGGAGAAAATTTAATGGATAATAAAAAAATTAACATGGCCCTTGACCAGCTTAAGGCAGAAATTGCAAATATTGAATTGTCAGATTCGCAAAATGGTCAGGACGATAGTAGAATTAATAATATTGAGACTGATTTAAACAATGCCAAAGCGCAAATACATCAAAATACTAGCAAATTAAACAGTGTTTCCACCTCAATAAGCAACTTAGAAGGACAAGTGTCTAATATACCAAATATACAGACTTCTGTTGCAGAAAATAGCAAACAAATAATAAACAACTCAAATAATATCACCTTGTTAGATAGTCAACTTTCAACAACAACTAATGATTTAAACCAATCTATTCAAGTCATTAACAATTCTATTAACAGCAACAATCAATCAATACAAAATATATCTTCATTATTAACCACCAAAGTTGATAAAGAAGATGGAAAGATTTTGTCTACAAATGACTACACAAATGAGGACAAAACAAAACTTGCTGAAATTGAACATAAAGCTCAAGTTAACGTTCAAAGTGATTGGAATACAACAGATGAAAATAGTGATGCATATATTAAAAACAAACCTGATTTATCTAATATTGTTACCACAGATTCTGCTCAAACTATTACAGGTGCTAAAACATTTGAAGTAGATGGAACTAAAGAGTTTGCTTTAAAAACAGATGGCTGGGAATATATACCAATTAAATTTTATGAAAATGACACAAGTTTGGGTGGCTTGGCTATGAGAACAACTGATTCAAGCTTGTATGCCATACCAAAAATTGGACCATCAGCTAAAATTCTTAATGCAAACATGCTAGAAAATGGTGCTTTTAAAGATAATCCAATGCCAATTACAAGTGGTGGTGTGTTTAATGCTTTAAACAACTATGCCCCAACAAGTGCCCTTGATGGAAAAGTTGATAAAGTGGACGGAAAACAATTATCTACAAACGACTATACAGATATTGAAAAAGAAAAATTACAATCTTTACCAAGCCAACCTGCAACACAAACAAACGATGGTTTAATGAGTTCTACGGACAAATCAAAATTAGATGGAATTGCAGAGGGTGCAGAAGTTAATGTTCAAAGCGATTGGAATGTTACAGATACATCTTCAAAGGCTTTTATTAAAAATAAACCATTTATACCTCAAGGCAGTATTTTGTATGACACCACAGGTCAAAGCACAATTGGAGCAATGACTCAAAAAGCAACAACAGATTTACTAAACAACACAGAATCTTTAATAAATCAAAATACTTTATTAATTAACAATTTAGAATCTGAAATTGAAAATGTTGCAAAAAAAGATTTGTCTAATGTAACCTACCCTCAAATTATTTATAACAGTTCAACCAAGACTTTTGATGGGTCAGCAAAATTGGGTGCTGGAGATAGAGTTGTAGAAAGCTATGTTTCTACTAATGGTAAAATTTGGTATAGAAAATGGGCTAGCGGTTGGAAAGAATGTGGGGGTATGTTCACTGCTAGTGGAAGTGTTGGCGCCGGCAGCGATCTTTTACAACCAATAACATTGCCAATTACATTTAACGACATTAACTACATAACTTCAGCCACGCCTATTTGGTTGGCTTCTGGCGGTGCTAGAGCATATATGTATGTTTATAACAAAGATAAAACGCAAAATGTTTTGCCGCTTTGTTTTCAAAATAATACAGGAAGTGCAATACCATCTGGTGCTGTTGGTTGTCAATGGTATTGCTGTGGTTATTAAGGAGGTTATATGCAATTATTAGGAATAAATATGTCTTTTGAAGAGTTTGATAAACTTATGTGCGAACAATCAAATGGAAAGGAGCTTAAACTTATAAACAACAAGGTTATGGCAGTAGAAAGGGTTTTTACAGAAGTAGATCAACTTTATCAATTAAGACAATTAAGAAACAGTGAATGTTTTAGTGTTATAAATCGAGGACTTTTATGGTATAACACTTTAAACAACAGTCAACTTGACGAATTAACAAATTGGTATATAAACTGGCTAGATGTAACAAAAACTAAAATTGTGCCTGTTAAACCAAGTTGGATTAAATAAAATTAAAAAACACTTTATCAATATTAGTGATAAAGTGTTTTTTTGTTTTTAATTGTAAAATTGTTCTTCTATAAGTATTTGATAAAGCTCGTCACATTTGCTTTTTTCCATTGGTGGGGTGTTTTGCAATCTATAATTTAACTTTAACTTTTTATACTTTTCTTTTGCCATATCATGATAAGGCAAAAGTTCAACCTTTTCTACATGCTTTATTTTTTTTATAAAAGTTTTTAATTTTATAATATGTTGTTTTGTGTCGTTTATTCCCGGCACAATTACTTGCCTTATCCAAAGTTTTTTGCGCTTTTCTTGACATAAGTTTAA
>JAFQOM010000052.1 GCA_017403205.1 Clostridia bacterium
ATGCTTAGAGCAAAATTAAATTCCACTAAAAAGTCTTTAGAAAGAATTGTTAATTTACAGCAAAAATATAAATTTAATCAAAAATTGCTAGATTTACAAAAATAATTAATACGGATATATATTAAAGAAAAGTAAAATCATTTTACTTTTTTTTTAATTAAATGTATAATACTATTATATTAAGGAGTTATAATGAAAATTGTAGTAGACGCTTTTGGTGGAGATTACGCCCCATACGAAATTGTTGCAGGCGCAGTGAAAGCCTTAAATAATAATTTAAATTTGCAAGTTGTTTTAGTAGGAGATAAAGATAAAATTACAGAAATTTTAACACAACTTGTTTTTGTTAGTGACCGTTTAGAGATTGTGCATGCACCAGATGTTGTTGGTATGGACGAAGTTCCAACAGTTGCTATAAGAACTAAAAAAACTTCTTCTATTGTTGTTGCTTACGATTATCTTAAAAATAACGAAGATGCTGTTGCTTTAGTAAGTGCTGGTTCAACTGGCGCAACGCTTACAGGTGCGGTGCTAAAATTAGGACGAATTCCTAACATTTCTAGGCCGGCTTTAGCACCTATTCTTCCAACCGTAAATGATGGTAATGTTATGTTGTTAGATAGCGGTGCAAACGCAGAGTGTAAAGCAGAGCAACTGTTAGATTTTGCCATTATGGGAAACGAGTATATGAAAGCCGTGGGTGTTAAAAAACCCAAAATTGCCTTACTTAATATTGGAACAGAAGAAGAAAAAGGTAGTGAAATGATTAAGGAGGCACATCAACTTCTTAAGAATTCTAAACTTAATTTTGTAGGCAATATAGAATCTAGAGATGTTCTTAAAGGAACTGTAGATGTTGTTGTTGCTGATGGATACGCTGGAAATATTTGCTTAAAAACCATTGAAGGAACAGCTGAAATTTTATTTGGAGAACTTAAACAAATTACTAAAAAATCCTTAAAAAATAAACTTGGAGCCTTATTGCTTAAAAAGAGTTTATATGGCTTAAAAAATAAATACGATGTTAAAAAAGTTGGCGGAGCACCACTTCTTGGTGTTAACAAAATTGTGCTTAAATGCCACGGAAACAGCAAGGCAGAATGTGTTGCAACAACTATTGAACAAGCATACACATTAGCAAGTAACAACTTAATTGAAAAGGTTAAAAAACAAGTAGAAAAAAATGAAGAATAATTTTTTAGAACTATTCAATAAATGTAGTGAAGAGTTAAAAACGCTAGCGTTAACTCATTCTTCTTTTGCGCACGAAAAAGGTGTTCAAAGCAACGAACGAATAGAATTTTTAGGTGATAGTGTTTTATCTACAATTGTTAGCGATTATCTATATAAACACGCAAAACAAACTGAAGGTAAAATGACAAAGGTTCGTTCAACTTTTGTTTGCACTGAAAACTTAAGTAAACTAGCAAAGGAATTAAAAATAGAAAACAAAATTAAGTTTGGCAAAAGTTTTAAAGATAAAGTTAGTGATGCGATTTTGGCTGATACCATAGAAAGTATGATTGGTGTTATGTATTTAAGTTATGGTCTTCCCTCAATTCAAACCGCAGTGTTAGATGCTCTTCGCGTTAAGGAATTATTAAAGCAGGGTGTTAA
>JAFQOM010000053.1 GCA_017403205.1 Clostridia bacterium
CTAGGAAATCATAGTTTTTCCACAAATCCAACAAGTATCTTCTATTATTGTGTTCTTGTATTCTTTCTATTTCTAACCTTTGTCTTTTCCTTTGCAAGATCGCTTCATTTCTTGCAGTTTGGGAGTTTGCATAACAAACTTTACAACAATGGTCAGTTGTTGTAATATAATTCAATTCACAATATGGACATTTTTTATATTTTGTTTTTTCTTCCATATAAAATCCTTTGTATAGTTTATATTATAACACACAAATTTGTATTTTGTATCATTTTTCAAAAACAATTATAAAAAGCCTGTTATTTATAACGAGCTTTTGTTTTAAAACAGTCCATACTTCTTCAAATAATGATCCACAGATCTGCCGTGGTCGTTTTCAAAGGTGACGGCTATGGCAATTAGGTGGCGATAGGCGACGAAGGTATTGAAGTTGATGTCGGTGATTTCTTTGAACATTTCTTTTCGTTTGAGTGCATCGTAGAGCAGGTTAATTTCTTCGGGGCTGACCTTTTGATTTTCGTATAGTTTCTTGGCTTGTTTCACTATGTAATCATCGTATTGGTCTTTGGTAGTGTTTAGTGGTGAATTTATACTATTTTGATGTGTTTCAAGTGATTCTAATGTGTTTTTGCCACAATTTTGCCTCATTTCGCAGTGTTGAGAGTCCATCACTCCGGCGTGGCACCCCGCCCAACACCATATTGTAGATTAGCCTCATATAAAACACAATCTCATAAAATATGTATGTTATACGAAATTGTGTTTTTTTAATTTATTATTTTGTTTTTTTATTAATCTCTTCTCATTGACTTTTTTATTGATAATTGTTTAGTTATACACATCAAAAGTAAATATTCTTATGAAAAGGTTATCCAACAACTGCTTGGACATAGAGATGTTAAAACCACAATAATGAACCATAACTCAGTTGACCAAGTATACTTTGATAAAACTAGAAAACTTATAAACGAACAGTTTAAATAAAAAAACATAAAGCCGATGTGGAGAGTAAAATCTTCGCCTCGGCTTTTTTGTTTTAACGTGGGTTGCTTTTGTGCCATGTTATATATTATAATTAGATAGGAGGGTTTAGAGTAATGAATAAACATAAAAAACTTATTATTTTATATGTTTATGATGCGTTAAAGCATGGTAGTTCAGAGAATAACCTTTTGCATCAAACAACCATGGCAAAACAAATAAGCGAGTTTTGTGGTATACAATGCAACCGAAAAACAATTGCTCGCAATATAAATTATCTTCGTGAATATGGATGTGAAATTGTTACTATAAAAGGCAAAGGTTGTTATATGAAGTCCTATCCATATCTTGGAGAAACGGTTTATATAAATAAATCTTAAATTAAGAGGGTTAGATACATTGGAACCTATTGAGCCATTTTTTATGCCATTATATAAGTGTAAAAATTGTGGGGAAATTATTTCACAGTCACAACTTAAATCATTTAGAATTATATATAACAAGCATTATTTTTCGGGTAGTTGGTGTTTGTGTGATGGTTGTATGGATAAATTGGTAAACAAACCAAAATATTTATATTTTTAATAGAGTTTTTTAAGTGAAAAATCTATTACGCCTCTTAAAGAGGTGTTAGATTTAATGTTGAAATACAAAGTTAATACAGAAGATATGTTTTTTGAGAAGGAGGAAATAATGAGAAAAGAATTTTTAGGAAAAAATTTTGAATATGGTGGAAAAATCGGGGATTTGATAGCGGGCACAGGATATTATAAGGGAGTTTATATTATTGTTAAACCAAAAGAATTTAAAGAAACTGGATTTAATGAGAATCATTATATATC
>JAFQOM010000054.1 GCA_017403205.1 Clostridia bacterium
ATAACTTTAGAAGAAGGATTCTTTGGAGCTGAAAAGAAATTATCACTTAAAACAATTGGCGGCAAAGTAAATAATTATACTGTTCAAGTTCCAAGAGGAATAAGAGATGGAGAGAAGATCCGTCTAGCTGCCTTGGGACAACCGGGAAAAAATGGTGGAAAAAACGGAGATTTAATTATTACTGTAAAAATGAAGGAACATGCGAGTTTAAAATTAGAAGGTTTAGACATACATATGAACTTAGATGTAACATATGCACAAACCGTAGTTGGAGATAAGGTAAAAGTAAAAGTTTTAGGTGAACAAGTGGAAGTACAAATCCCATCGGGTTCTAAAGAGCAAGACAGAATAACTATTTCAGATAGAGGATATGTAGCTGCAGATAATACAAGAGGAAATATAATATTCCATGTAACAATAAAACATCCAGAGGAAATAACAGAAAGAGAAAGAAAAATATACGAGCAACTTTTAAGAGTTGAAAAACAACAAATAAAAGAAAAACAAAAAAGCTAACGTTTCTACATGAAGCGTTAGCTTTTAACAGTTATTTTATAAAAATTATATGTTGGTAGTTTTACCAAACAAGTTGGCAAAGAATATTTTTATATTATCCATTATATGTTTAAAGATAAACATGTTTTCTTTTTGTTTTTCGCATACAGGAAGATTGGTGTTTTGTTCGAATCCGTATCTTTGCATAATGTTTGTTATAGGGTCGAGAGCAATATCTAGGTTGAATGTAAAATTTTTATTTAATTCATATTCGTTATTGCTGTTAAAAAAGCCGAAGCTCAATTTGTTATTTGTATCTAAATCTATTGATGTACAATAACAGTTGTCACCGCATTTAGTACACTTTTGAAGCTCAATAATTTTCTTATTACAAACGTTATCATCGAAAAAGTAAAACATATTAAATGTTGTCGAATTATTAGGGTTGTTTTCTGTTAAGCAGCCGTGATATCTAATAACAATAGAATTTTTATGATTAAGGTTTCCAAAAATCGTAAAAATATTGTTTTCAATTGTTTTTTTAAGGACACCTTTGTCGTATCCTGTATCACATGCGCATTTGAATTTAGCAAATTCATTCATAAAATCACCTCTTAAAACATTGTTTGACATCATTTTACAGCAGTATAAAAATGTGTGCAACAAATGTATTAAAACTAGACAAAAGAGTATAAAAGTTGTGTGGTTTTGACAAAAAGGCACAAAATATATAAAAATGCGAGAAATTTATATAAATAACAACCTAAAAATATTGCGAATAAAACACTAATATGATAATATATTAGAAGTGAACATATGATGTTTTGGAGGTATAACATTGGAAAAGAATGAACAATCATTGAATGAATTAGAAACCAAAAACGAAGAAAAAGAAATAACAACAAAAAGAGTGGGCAATATACAAGTAGAGAAGAGAAAAAAGCCAAACAAAACTTTAATTATAACAGCCATTGCTTTAAGCGCAATTGTTATAGCTATGGTGGTTTTTGCCCTTGTTAATAAACTTAATACAAATGTGTATTCTAATGTATATGTAAATGACGTAAAAGTTGCAGGAATGACTGAGCAGGAGGTTGCGCAAACAGTCAAAAAAATGGCGGAGGAGTTTAAGAAAAGAG
>JAFQOM010000007.1 GCA_017403205.1 Clostridia bacterium
GGCGTTAATTCTTTCGGTGGTTTGGAATTTTACTTTAAACCGCAAGTTTACATTTTATTCGGCTAATAATGTGCCTGTTGCGATGTTAAAGGTTGCAGCATTTTATGTTGTTTTCACCCCGCTTTCTACATACGGCGGCAATTTTTTGGCCGTTAGAGGTGTAAATGAATATATTGTATTGATACTTTCAATGCTAATTAATTTTGTAACCGAGTTTTTATACGATAAATTTGTTGTTTTTCGGGGCAGTATAGACACCGCAAAAAAATAATAACAAAAATATTGGTAAAACTAAGTTCAAAGGATGGTTTTATGAATAATAAAACAAAGAAAATAATAAATTTGTTTTTTACAATGCTTAAAATAGGGCTTTTCACATTTGGCGGCGGCTACGCTATGATTGCACTGTTGCAAAACGAATTTGTTAATAAAAAACATTTTATGGAAAAAGATGAATTTTTAGATATGGTAGCAATTGCAGAATCAACACCAGGGCCAATTGCCATAAATTCAGCCACCTATATTGGCTATAAAACGGCAGGGGTTTTGGGCTCGGCAGCGGCAACATTGGGGGTTTGCATTCCGTCGGTTGTTATTATATACGTTATTTCTTTGTTTTTTGATGCGTTTTTATCGCTAACATTTGTGCAATACGCTTTTAAGGGCATTCAGGCTTGTGTTGTTTATTTAATATTATCGGCCGGAATTAAAATGTTTAAAGGTTTAAAAAGAACACCGTTTACCATATTTATTTTTTCTGTGGTTTTGTGTTTAATGGTGGCTTTTTCGCTTTTGAGCGTTAAATTTTCGGCAATATTATATATTTTAATATGCGGTCTTTTAGGCATTGTTATATACCTTTTAGGGCTTATAAAAGGGAAAGGGGAATAATAAATGTTGTTTTTAAAACTGTTTTTAACCTTTTTCGAAATAGGCCTTTTCACATTTGGCGGCGGCTACGCCATGATTTCACTTGTGCGTGATAAGGCAGTAATGCTGGGTTGGTTAACCGAGCAAGAGGTAATAAACCTTGTTGCCGTTTCAGAATCAACACCGGGGCCCATAGCAGTTAATATGGCCACATTTGTAGGTTCCACACAGGGCGGAATTTTAGGCTCAGTTTGTGCAACTCTGGGCATTGTGCTGCCTTCATTTATAATAATATTATTAATATCAGCCGTAATTAAAAACTTTTTAAAATACAAAGGCGTTCAGGCGTTTTTGGGAGGCGTTAGGCCTTGTGTTGTGGCTCTTATTTGCGGCACCGCTTTAACCTTGTTTTTAAGCACACTTTTGGGTATTTCCACCATTAACAGCATTATCACACCCGATTACATTGGCCTTGGTATTTTTGCTTTTTTGGCGGTCTTGGGCTTTGTTTACAAAAAAATCAAGGGCAAAAAACTGTCGCCAATTATATTAATAATAATTTCGGCAATAATGGGCATGGCAATATATCCGTTTATATAAATAAGTATAAAAATCACCCCCGCTACATAAAGTAGTAGGGGTGATTTTGTGAAAAACAATAAAAAAACATTAATTATAGCGCTTGCCATTCCGCTTTTGGTTGGGGGCTTAGCAGCCTTGCTTTCAGGCGGTATGGATTCATTCTCTGCCTTGAATAAACCACCGCTTAGTCCACCGGGTTGGCTATTTCCGAGTGTGTGGACAATACTTTATTTGGCAATGGGTTTTGCAAGTTATTTGGTGGCAACGGCCAA
>JAFQOM010000055.1 GCA_017403205.1 Clostridia bacterium
ACCTTCTATTATTGTTAAAAATTCTAATTAGAACCGACCACTATCATATGTATATTATAAGATAAAATGTTTAATCACTTATAACATTGCAAAATGTGAAATATTTTTCATATTTTATAATATAGCATAAACGGTTTTTTTTTGCAATAAAAATTTTACTGTTTTATTATAATTTGACTAATTTTACAAAAGATTATAAAATTAAGTGTCACAATAAATAGGGAGTATATATACTAATTTAATTTGAAAAAGAGGGTTTTTTAATGCCAAAAACTAGACAGCCTATTCAAACACGTTCAATTGAAACAAAAAGAAAGATAGTATCAGCGGGTTATGAGCTTTTTGCAAAGCAAGGATTTTATAAAACAAACACCGCTATGATTGCAAAATATGCTGGTGTATCAACAGGCATTGTGTATGGATACTTTAACAACAAAACAGACATATTAAAAGAAGTTATAAATGAGTATGTAGAAAAAACATATAGTCCTGTTTTTGAACTTATTGACAATATTGCAACAAGACAAAATTTAAAAGATATTGCCTTTGAGGTTTTAGCATTGGCAGAAAAGCTTCATGTGCAAAGTTGCGATATGCATAGAGAGTTGGGTGCTGTATCACAAGCAGACAAACAGGTTAACGAAATTTTTGTAGAATTGCAAGATATAGTTACAATGAAATTTGTAGAAAAACTTAAAAGTTTAAAATACAAAAATATCACTTGCGAAAAAGTTCATCTTGCAATGAATATAATAGAAAGTTTTGTACATGAAGTTGTATATGACAACCATGCTTACATAAATTATGACAAACTTAAAAACGATGTTGTTTTATTACTAATAACATTGTTTGAAAAATAAAAAAAGCTAAAATTTATTTAAAAGAGGTACTTATAATGATTATTTTAGGGTGTGATCATGCGGGTTTTAAACTAAAGGAAAAAATTAAAATTTATCTTCAAAAAATAGGTGAAGATATTGTAGACGTAGGGGCTTTTAATGAACAAAACAATGATGATTTTTCTAAATACGCACTATTAATGACAAAATTGTTTGATGATTATAAAGACGCTCAATTAATTGCGGTATGTGGCAGTGGCGTTGGAATGAATATTGCGCTAAACAAAAAGAAAGGTATTTTTTGTGTAGTTGGCCACAATGCAAAAGAAGTTAAAAAGGCAAGAGAGCATAACAATGTTAATGCGCTAGCACTTGGAGGCAGAACAACATGTTTTTTTAAAGCAAAATCAATGGTTAATGCATTTTTAAATACTCATCATTTAGGGGGTAAGTATACAAAGAGAATGGAATATATAGAGATCAAATAAAGGAGCTTTGTCATAATTAATACAATCTTGTTCATATCATATGGTATGGACAAGATTTTTTTTAAAAAAATATTTTTATGTGTGGCTTCTATAGTTTGTTTATGTGCTGGTTTTTTGTTTGGCTGTTCTACAAATAACACTCAAAACAATTTGATGACTTATGTAAGTGAATATAGACAAAATTTATTTATTGCTAAAACTGAAAAATTTTTAGCCACCTATACAACAGGAAAAAGAGAAATTGACTACATAATGGACGGTCAAAAAACAACTCTAACGGATTTTGGAGTTTTAACAGTTTCTTTTTTTGGAAATGAAAATTTTAAACAATTTTGTTTAACTGTTAATGAAGATAAATTTGAAGGGGAGCTAGAATTAAATCCATATGATGGAACATTTGTTTTTGATACGCAACACAAAACAGGTGATAATTCTTCTATAAAACTTTTTATGAAAGATTTAAACCAACAAATAGAATTGCAGTGTGTATCTTCCTTTTGGACTGTAAATTACCATGATGCCTTAAATATATTTGCTGATAAGTATAAAACTCAATTAAATAATAATTTTTCAAAAAATTTATTAGATGCTGAAATTTATATAAAAATTGTATCAAAAACAAA
>JAFQOM010000056.1 GCA_017403205.1 Clostridia bacterium
TATAAGGATTAATTATGGATAAAAAATACGAATTACCAAACCATCAAGCAACTTTAGTTGAAAACCAATCTGTATTTAGTAGCATTGCAATTTCAAGAGATTCTTCTAGGGGTAGCTATCCTTCTAATATTGATGACGGCGTTGTTTTTATTTCCTCTGAAACAAGGCTTATGGCAAAGGATGGATCAAACAATATTTTAGAGGCAATAGGTATTAGCGATTATGAGGGTAAGGTTGATTTGGGTGGAAATAAAATGTTTATACCTACAACTTTTGAAGAGCTTGTAACAGCATTTAGATATACAAGTGCAAAGGGATTAGAAGATTATTTTAGAAGAAAAGATGAGGTAAATACAAACCTTAATGCTTTGTTATATTCTTTTATAAAAAACAATTTATTTGCAGAAAACATTGATGTTAAAGAGTTAGTTTCTGCTAGTTATGCAATTAAAGATATTGTAGACGCTAAAGCACAAAGATTTTATGAAGAGAAGGAAGATTTTTATACAAAAAAAATTCAAAGATATCAAAATAAAATTGAAAGTTTAAGGCACGAACAAAGTGGTGTAGATGAGTTTGGTTTGCAGTTAAGTGATCCTGAGCAAGAAGCAACTGAAATCGTTACAGGCTTTATAGAGGGATTAGATGAAGAGCATCAAGATAGCTCTGATGTTAAAGTTGGCGTAAATGAATTTTTAGCATATTTTAATAGAAATAAAAAAGCGGAAGAAGATGGTCCTTCTCTGTCTGTTGGGGTAGGAACACAAAGTTCTATTACAGAGCAAAATGAAGAGCAATAATTTAAAATAAAAATACTGTCAAATTTTAGATAGTATTTTTTTTGTAGAAAATATATATTTGATTTTTTTTAGTATTATGTTACAATTGGCTTGGAGAAAATTTTATGAAGATTGTTTCTACAAACAAAAATGCAGGATTTAATTACTTTATACTAGACACATATGAGGCCGGTGTTGTTTTAAAGGGTAGTGAAGTAAAGTCAATTAGACAAAATGGAATAACAATAACAGAAAGTTTTATTTTAATAAAAAATAATCAAGTATTGTTAAAAAACAGTTTTGTTAAAAGTTATCAATCTGCAAATGCGTTTTCTCCAAAGCCAGATAGAGATAGGTATTTGCTTTTAAATAAATCTGAAATTTTAAAGCTAAGACAAAAAGTAGAACAAAAAGGTTTGACATTGGTTCCTACTAAGGCATATTTTAAAGATGACAAATTAAAAGTTGAAATTGGGCTTTGTCAAGGCAAAAAGCTTTATAATAAAAAGGAAGATAAAAAAGAAAAGGATATTAAAAGAGATACTCAAAGACTTTTGGCTGAAAGATAAATTTTATGCATTTAGAGCATTCTAACACGGGGGTGCAACGGTTTCGACAGGGTAGTTGAAGAGCAGATTAAGCGAGATGTAGTTTTTTTAGCCTACATTAAAAAATAAAAAAAGCATTTAAATGCAAACAACAATAATAACGCTAGATTAGCAGTTGCTGCTTAGTTTAGCCGTTTAGCAAATAAATTGTTCTCATAGTTTATTGCTAGGCGTCAGTTATATGAGAAGATTTTTGTTTGTTGCTTGTGCAAATAAAAATCTACCTAACAAGCTCGTTTAAAAGTTTTTGTTAAGTTTAATTTTTAAATTAAAATTTAAAATTTAACTGTTCTCGAAGAAAGATTTGCTGTTGCTATTTTGGACATGGGTTCAATTCCCATCACCTCCACCAGATTAAAACTAAATTGAACCGCGGTTTGATTTAGTTTTTTTATTAGTTTTTGGCACTCTTTATTGAATTAGTAGTTCTTTAACATTAAACTATTTATATATTGTTATGTTTAAAGGAGTGTGATAATATATAGGTATATTTGATAATTATTTTGGAAAGTGGATAAAAGTTTTAGATTATCAAAATAATATTACAATAGAAAATTATGGATACGATACAGGTGTTATTGAAGGAACTACAAAAAATCATTGTGTAAAGTGTGTAGCTGTAAATCAATGTTGGTTTAAAGATGAAATTAACAAAAAACCTGAAACTTTATTGAAAACTGGAATAAATATTTTAGATAACATAATTGAAGGGTTGGTTCCAGGACTTTATCATTATAGATGTCATTGTAAAGAATATCCCATTGAAAATCCAATTGTGAATGACATAGAATTGATTGTTTCAGAAGGAAAGATATTATATTTGTTTTCTAATAAAAAAGAATGGGTAGAAGCAATGGGATATCAAGAAAATGATTTTGAAAAATTTGTAGAAACCTTATTAAATAAAACAAAAGAAGCTTATGTAAGTGGAAATTATTATAAAGAAGATTTATCTAAATATGGTTTTAAAATAAATATAAAAGTTGATATGCCCGGTTTTAACAATAAAAATAATAAAATTTATAAAATAGAAACAAATTATATGGTTTTCCCAAATGGAAAATTAAAAATGAATACACCGATAGGAGGTTGGCAATAATGAAACTGTTAGATGATGTAAGAGTTATAGTTGACAAAGACGAATATAAAAAAGATGGCATCCAAAAAAACATGATAGGAACAATAATTGATGCAGATATAAGATGGAATAGTTTTTTTGTTTGTTTTCAAGACCAACGAGTATTTGATAAAGATTTTATGAGCAAAGAAGAAAATCTTTTTTCCTTAAATAAAGATATTTGTATAGGGATTAAAATTGAAGATTTAGAACTTGTAAAAGACAATAACTGTTGTGATGAAACTATAGAAAAAAGTTTGCCTGAAACTCATAAAAATTGTTGGTGTAAAGTTGAAGATGGGTTTATTGTTAACTTGCATGGCGAAAAGAAAAATAAAATTGCTTATGAGTATAATTCATAGTTTTACTTTAAAAATTTAATTTTAATTAAATATTTTTTAGGTGTTTAACTTAGCTTGGTTGAACTCCACCACTCAAAACTTAACTCGAGCACTTTTAATAAGTGTTCGGTTTTTTTTGCATGACTTTACTTTATCTAAAATTAACTTGCTATAAATTTGCTTTTGGTTTTATTTTTTTATATAATCAATTTAACAAAACTATAAAAAAGGATTTTTATGACGGCAGGAGTATTACAAGAAAATAAAGTAAAAGGTGAAAATATATTTGGACAAATACCGGTATTAAAAGCAGTTCTTCTTATGGCTATTCCTACCGTAGTAAGCCAATTAATTTCTGTTTTATATAATATTGCTGACACATGGTTTTTGGGTGTTACAGAAAACACAGCTGCAGTTGCTGCAGTTTCATTGTGTTTGCCTTTGTATGTAATGATGGCGGCTTTTGCAAATTTGTTTGGCATTGGCGGGGCTAGCGTAATAGCAAGAGCTTTGGGAGAAGAGAACAAACAAAAAGCCCAAAAAGCTTTTAAGGTTTCTATTATTGGTTCACTCATTTTTTCAGTAATTTATGCTTTAATATTAATTGTCTTTTCAAATAAGATATTAATGTTGATAGGTGGTGATGCTGAAAACATACAGTATGCCTATAATTACACTCTTATTACCATAATAATAGGTAGTATTCCTACAATAATTTCGATGACGCTTGCCCATTTAATTAGAGCTACTGGACAATCAAAAATTGCAAGTTTTGGCATGGTTTTAGGGGCGGTTTTAAACATTGCTTTAGATCCGTTGTTTATGTTTGTAATTTTTTCTCCTGGGTCAGAGTTAATAGGGGCATCAATTGCAACGCTTTTATCAAATGTAATATCTTTCATTTTTTTTGTAGTATACATAACGCTTAGCAAAAATGAAATTTTTAAATTAAAACAAGAAAAAAACAACGAGAAAGTAATATTAGATATTCTTAAATGTGGTGCAGCAAGTTTTTGTTTAAAAGGCATTTCTATGATATCAAACTGTTTTTTAAACGGAATGCTTACCTCTCTTGGTGCAAGTTCTGCAATGGCAGGTATTGGTATAACAAGAAAAATTGACTCTGTTGCATATGCTATAAATCAGGGTATAACGCAGGGTATGTTGCCTATCGTTTCGTATTGCTATGCTTCAAAAAAATATGACAGGATGAAAAAAGTAATAATAATATCGGCAGCGATGACAATGGGATTTTCGGTATTATGGGCACTAATGTCCTATATATTTGCTCCTTATTTAATAGAATTCTTTATTAATGATCTTGAAGTAATTACCCTTGGCACGAAATTTTTAAGGATATTATGCATTGCTGTTGCAATTTATCCTTTGTTGTTTGTACTTATTACAGTATTTCAAGCAGTAGGCGACTCTGCAAAACCATTTATACTTGCATTATTACATAAGGGTATAGATATTGCTATTTTCTTTTTAGTAAGGTCTGTTTGGGGTGTTGAATATATTTTGTATGTGGCACCAACAATGGATTTGATTGCTTTAATAATTGCAATAATATTATATTTAAAAAGATTTTCAAGAAACAATTTAAACATAAAAAAGAACCCACTTTAATATAAAGATAAAATCTACAAACAAATTTGGAGTAAATATATTTTGCTTCACCAAGACAAAGCTAAGTTGAACACCTTGATAAAAGGTGTTTAGCTTAGTTTTTTTATTTTAATTAGTTTTTAGTTTGTTATAAATTTGATATAATTAAATAGGGAAGTGTTTTATGAGTAAAATTTCAAAGAAAAATTTGTTGCTAGGGGCATATTATTCAAAAGATTTTAGATGTGCACAAATTGATGAAGTATTTAATTATATTGCAGAGGATGGAAATGTTGTTTGTGACAAA
>JAFQOM010000057.1 GCA_017403205.1 Clostridia bacterium
AGTGCAGTTTACCATGGTGAGATAGATGAACTTGTTAAAAAAATATATGCTTTGTCTGGTGAAGAATTTAATATTAATAGTCCTAAGCAATTACAAGTTGTTCTATTTGAAAAATTAAATATAGACTACAAGGGTAAACCAAGCACATCTATAGAATTGTTAAATGCTATAGCAGATAGGCATGAAATTGTACCATATATAATAAGGTATAGAAAAATAGCAAAATTAGTAAGTACATATTTAGATGGAATGTTAAACTATGTTAACGAAGATGGTAAAATTCATACAACTTTTATGCAGAGAACAACATCAACAGGAAGATTATCTAGCAGAGAACCAAACTTGCAAAACCTTCCAATAAGAGATGACGAGGGTAGAGTTTTAAGAAAAATGTTTTCGTCTTCTTTTGAAAATGGAACAATAATAAGTGCGGATTACAATCAAATAGAACTGCGCTTAATGGCTAATTTTAGTAAAGATGACAATATGGTGGCGGATTACTTGGGTGGTAAAGATATTCATACAGCAACAGCAAGCAAAATATTTAACGTTGATATTTCAGATGTTGAACCTAGTATGCGTAGAGTTGCTAAATCTGTAAATTTTGGTATTATATACGGAATTAGTGCTTTTGGTCTAAGTCAAAATATTAATTCAAGTGTAAAAGAGGCAGATGCTTTTATAAAAAAATATTTAGAAATTTATCCTAAAGTTAAATTGTATGGAGAGGAATGTATAAAATTTGCAAAAGAAAATGGTTATGCAAAAACTATGATGGGCAGAGTTCGTCATATACCAGACATTAATTCTAGTAATAAAACTGTTCAAGGATTTGCAGAGAGGGTTGCAAAAAATATGCCACTTCAAGGAAGTGCTAGCGATATAATTAAAATAGCAATGATAAAAGTTTTTGAAAAACTAAAATCTAATAATTTAAAAAGTAAATTAATAATTCAAATTCACGATGAATTAGTTATTGATTGCTATCCTGGCGAAAGTGAACAAGTTAAACAAATTTTAAAAGAGGACATGGAAAGTGTTGTGTCGTTACAAGTACCATTGCTTGTAGATGTGGCAGAAGGAAATTCTCTTTATGATGCTAAATAATTATTAAAAAAATTACAAACAGACTAAAAAAGTTTGTAATTTTTTTTTATTTGTTTTACAATACTTTATATGGTGGATGATAGCAAAAAGAATTTTTATATAAATAGAAACATTAAAGTTTTGCCTAGTTATATCGCTTTAACGTGGGATGTTATTTTTGTATGGACAATTTCCACAATGTTTTTTTCCACTCAAAAAAATTTAGACTATTCATTAATTATAGCGTTAGATTCTATTTTAATGTTGTTTGGCTGTGTGCTATGTATTCCTATAAATAAATTGTTTGAAAAAATGTCTTCAACGCAAGCAAGCCGAATTGCAACATTGGGGTATGCTGGTTATTTATTACTGTGTATATTTGGTACAAATTACATAACTTTTGTGTTTGCGCAATTTTTCCTTGCATTTGCCTATATTGTAAACTCGGTTAAGGTAAACAATATGCTAACAGAAAGTTTGTCTGTGGTTAAAAGAAATAAAGATTACGAACGCATATATGGTAAAGGATTATTTATTTATTATGTTTTAGAGGCAGTCGGAGCCATTTTAATTACTTATGTTTATTCTTGGCATCCATACGCTGCTTACTGGTTAAGTTTTGCAATAGTTGTTTTGGCAGAAGTTATTTCTTTGTTTATTGTAGATGCTAAAAAGTTTCAAGATTCAAATGTGAATATAAACGCAAAAGTTAAAATTGAAAAACCAAAAGATGTTAAAAAGTCTTCTTACTTAAAAATCTTAAAATCTGGTTTCTTTGTTAGTTTATTGTTGTATGTTTGCATTATGAGAGGTACGCTTTCTATTGTTGGATCTGGGTTTAAAGTTTATCTTCAAGAATTGGAGAGTTTGCCAATTTGGTTGTTTGGTATTGTTTATTCTGGCATAAAAATAACTTCAGCAATTTCAAGCAAATATCAGTTTAA
>JAFQOM010000058.1 GCA_017403205.1 Clostridia bacterium
GGTAAACGCGCACGTTTAAGGGGCGTGTGGGCGACCTTGTGGGTTCGAGTCCCACCATCCGCACCAAAAAGAAACCATAATATTGATACGAAAAACATCGGTATTATGGCTTTTTTATTGCAAAAATAGGGGTGTGTTGCCCTTTTTTATAGATTTTAGAGCAAAAATTTAGGTTTGCCGGGATGGCTTTAGTCCTTGCAAGCCTTTTTTGTTTTTACCCGTAAAGTATAAATCGTTCAATTTATACCCCTTTCGTTCAATTTATGAGGTATCGTTCAATTATTGATCTGCCAACGAAACGCCTTGATTTTAATTATATTTTACGATATAATAAACTCATAGATAAATAAGAATTTGACGGAGCATATAATGGGAAAGAAATTATCAGAAATGAGTTTGGAAGAGCTTTGGTTGTTGTTCCCGATCTTCTTAGAAGAACATAAAGATTTTTGGGAAGAATGGTATCGTGAAGAAGAATATCTATTGAAAAATGCCTTTTCTTCGGGTGAGAGAATCAGCCATATCGGAAGTACCGCTATTCCTTCTATTTGGGCAAAACCCATTGTAGATATTCTTGTGGAGATTCCAAAAGGGAGAAGTTTGCTTAGTTATAAAGCGGACATAATAAATTGCGGTTATATTTGTATGTCGCAAAGTGAAAACGGTATGTCCTTTAATAAAGGATATATGGAGAGTGGATTTGCCAAGCGAGTATTTCATTTGCACTTGAGATATGCAGGAGATAACAGCGAATTGTATTTCAGGGATTATCTCATAGAGCATTCGGATGTAGCCAAGGAATACGAAGATTTGAAATTAAATTTATGGAAAAAGTACGAACATAACAGGGATGCTTATACAAACGCAAAGACCGAGTTTGTAAAGAAATATACCGAAAAAGCGAAAGTTTTGTATGGTAATCGATATTGACAAATTCCAATTTGTCGGACTAAGATGGGTGCAAAGCCTTTTACCAAAACGCACCCAAAACTCTAAAATTTGCATCCATTGCAAAATCGTATCAAAATTTTAGATTACTCACAAACAAAAACAAACCTAATTGGTAGGTTTGTTTTTTATTTTAACTTCAAAATAAAGCCCTCAAAGTTAATACTCACACAAATAAAATAAAAAACCTATTAAGAAATCATCCTAATAGGTTTTATTTTTTATTAAGCTGTTACTTCTGGCAATGTTAATGTTACTTCGTCATAGTTAAAAGTCATTGTTTGGTCTGATTCACCCACTCTCGTACTTATGCTTATAACTTTACCGTTTTCAAATTCTATTTCATAATTACTTGCGTTTGGATTTGTTGAAATAGTTTCTGCTTTATACAAGCCTGTTTGAGCGTCATATGTAAATTCATTAAATGTTGGTGAAAGAACCGAGTCTAGTAACGTAGGTATTAATAATATATCCATAATTTGAATTTCATCTATCTCTTGACGAATGCATTTTCCATCTTCATATACTGCATAATAATAGTATTTTGATCCCTCTTGAGTATAATAACCTTCATCTACACTTCCGCCGTGAACTTGGTAGACATATACTATATCTCCATCAAATTTAATAACAGCATCTTTTTCTCCGTCTGTTTCTCCTGTCATTGTCAAATCCTCAACATCAAAAGCAAAAGCTGCTTGCCATTGAGCTTGTGTAACCGTTTTTAGTTCAGCAAAACTAATAGATTCTGTTTTTTCATAATCACAAACCAAGCAAGTGTATTTTGTAACGCCATCCGTTGTTGGTGTTGGTTGTGACAATTCAACACCACTATCCCAATTGTGTTCTGTTTTGTTTGCTACTTCTTTGCAACCTTCAACTTCGCAAGCGTGCCAGTGATCAGTTTGAGAGGCTGACCACTCGTTTTTAAAGCTGCAATTGTGTTCTTTCACTGTTAGCGAACAAGCACTAAGTGCAAAAACACATGGTATAAGTAAGCAAATTGACAAAACAAAACTTAAAAATTTCTTTTTCATTTTTCCTCCTATATTTCAAAATCTTTATATATAAACAAACACCAAAAACAAATGGGCTTTAGCCCATTGTTTTTTAGTGCTCTAAATATATCTTATTAAATTTAAAAATTAAAAAAAAGGCAGAATTAGTCTGTCTATCTGTTAAGATTCTTTCAACATCAAAATTCAATGTCAAACGTTTTAACCTCTTTTTTTATATTTTCTATGTTAAATTTTATCATATATTAAAAATTTTGTCATCTATTTAAGCAAATTTTATTTAGTTTCTGTGTCAATATACTCTATTTTCATTGAGATATACCCTAAATATTTATTTCGCTTAAATCTAAGTTCATTGGTTTTAAATGAAAACATTCCAATCGCTTCCCACAAAAAAAACCATGCTACAATATTAACGGCCTCTGCCCAAATATATACTGTTAAATTGTTTTTTAACAAAATTGAAGCTGATAATAATATCAAACTTACAATAGTTAAGATAATGGCAACTGTATAATTTTGCTTAATGTTTTTTTGAATTAAAAAATATTTTTGTTTGTAATATTCTTTAATACCTTTGCTATACAAGCCTTTTTCTTCATCTGTAATACAATTGCTATGAATTCTTAAAGTTAAACTTTCTTTTGCTGGTATAGATGTCGTTGTAGTTTCTATAAAATTTGCTACTTCTGTGTTAATAACCGGTGTTTCTGTTTGAGAAAATTTTGACAAAAATTCTTCGTCATCTTGAACGGTAATGTCAACAACAACTCTGTTCTGTTCATCTTTAATAGTTTTATCAATTTTTCTTTTTGTTAATTTTAAAGACTTGTTCATTTTAACTCCTATTAATTTAATTATACAGATTGCAAAAAATTTGTAAAAAGAAATATTATTATATCTATTGCTTTTTTTGTGATATTATAAACATAATTTGCATACATTTATAATTTCTTTTTAAAGCAAAAAACACCCAATCAGGTGTTTTTTAATTTTATTCTGTCAATTCCATTGCTGGCTCTATGTCTAGTGACAGAGCACTTGCGCCTTCTGGCACGGGCGTTTGAGAGCCGTCTTCTACTGTTTGCACGCCACCCTTTTCTTCAGCGATACGCCTTAAAATTTCTCTTGTTAATTCTGGATTACCAACAACAGGTTGCTCTTCAGTAGAACTGTTTTGCGCGCCACCACCCTGCTGTTCACCATCAACTTGTTCTTCTTCGGCATTGTTATTTTGACCCGAATATTGATATGTATCAACATGTCCCTCTTCTGTAGGTACTTGGGGTTGAGCAATATTAAAACCACCGTTTTGATAAAAATTTTCTAAAGCGGTTCTATTTGCCTCTTGATTAAACTCTCTATTTATTGCAAAAAAATTCATACCTGAAAATTTACTTGGATCTTGAACTTTTGTAAACTCTCTCATAATATTGCAAAATTGAACAGGATCTTTTACCTCAAAAGGCAATTCACCCATAACAGCCGCAATAGTATCCAAATTAAAATAAACAGGACCATCTTTGTCGTGTTGATAAGTTTCATTTTTGCCGGTTTCTTGTTTGCAAATCCTTCTTAAAAAACTTATGATTGGACTAGTAAATCCGCTTAAGTGTGAAAAAAAATTTGCAACTCTTTCCTTTTCAAAAAATCTAGTCTGCTTACAGGCTCGAACCCTTGTTTCTGGATTTTGTATGCCTGCTTTTGTTATGGCTATTAGTTGTGAATGTGCGTTAAAATCGGCCTCTGTTTCTATTGGGCTAAGCAACCACCTACCATGTGTTTGGTTTCTTTGCCATTCTTTAGGATACAAATTTTTATATAAAAAATATCCTAAAGTGCTTCCTGTTTCTGCTTGCAAAAAATGATACCACTCGTGCAAAGCAACCTTGTATATTTTATATGGATCATCTGCAGAAGCAACATAATGAAGGCCCAATCCGATGCTTAAATTTCTTTTATCTTCTAAACAAAATTGTTGATGAAAAATGCCAACTGCTCTTCTACCTAAACCTAACGCAAACCCAAGTGCAACTCTATTCTCGGGCATACCATATTTTTTACAAAGATAAGCATTAACATCGTTAAAGGCTTGTTGCGCAAAAAAGACTTTTTCAAGCGGAGAAAAAGAGGCAAAATCTTCTCTTATAGATTCGGCTCTTTCATACATTTTTGCTCTCATTTCTTTTAATTCTTGCTGTTTTGCTGCCACTTTTCAACCTTTTATTTTATTAATTTTACCACATTTTTCTAAAAACTGCAAATTTTTAAATATGCACAATTTTATTAAAAACAAATTTTGTTGATATAAAAAAAACACCCTTTCAGGTGTTTTTAATTTTATTCTGTCAATTCCATTGCTGGCGCTATGTCTAGTGACGGAGCACATACATCGCTTGTGCTTTCTACTGCAACCGATTGCTCTGTTGAAACAGCAGGATCTTGTTGAACACTTGCACCTGCAATTTGTTCAGTGTTTTTTTCTTCAGTTATGTGGTTTAATATTTCTCTTGTTAGTTCTGGATTTCCAACACCCTGTGCATCACCATTAACATCTTGCGTTGCATTACTTTGTTCAGCATTGCTTTGTTGAGACTCTTCTTTTTGTTCCTGTCCAATATTGCTTTGTTGAATATTGCTATTTGGTTGTTGTGCAGCACCTTCTTCCCCAATTTTTAAAGCCTCCGCTAACCTGTATGTTGTTTCAACAGACAGCTTAAATGTTGGTGGACCAAATACAGAAAGCCCTTCTTTTTGATAAAGATCCATGGCGATTCTATTTGCATTTTGATGAAAGGCCCTATTATATACAAAAAAATTTACATCATTAAATATTGCTGGATTGTGAGGTTTAGAAAAATCCCTCATAATTTTACACAATTGTATTGGGTCTTTTATTAAAGGGTCCACCTCACCTACAACAGATGCAATTTCGAGTAAGTTAAAACATGCTGGAGGCCTGCCCATTGCCTCGCCAACTCTTGGCTGATTATTTTTACCATCTTTATTAGATTTTACAAACGCACCTACAATAGCATTTGCTGTGCCTTTTAAATGGTTCATAAAATTATCTGTTTTTTCTTGCCTATAAAACTCTAATTGTTTGCAGGCTTGAACTCTTGTTTCTGGGTTTGATAATCCTGTTTTTATTATACCCAAAATTTCTTTTCGCGCACCAAAATCTGCCTCTATTTCTTTTGGGCTTGCTAGCCACCTATCAAGCGTTTGATTTTTTTCCCAATTTTTTGGATATAAATGTTGTTGAAGAGCTTTACCAAGTATAATTTTTTTTTCAAACTGCAAAACATGATACCACTCGTGTATCGTATCTCTGTAAATTTCATATGGATCTTTTACTGTTGTGATGTGCAATAAATTCATAGAAATGCCTGGATGTGATTCGTTTTTGTTATGCTTAGATTGAAATGGTTGCATAATTCCACCGCATCTTCTACCCAACATAAATCCAAAAGCCACTCTATCTTCAGGTATGTTATATTTTTTACAAAAATATGCATTAACATCGTTAAACGCTTGTTGAGCAAAAAAAGCTTTTTCAAGCGGAGAAAAAGAAGTAAAATTCTCTCTTACAGATTCTAACCTTTCATACATTTTTGCTTGCATTTGTTGCAATTCTTTCTGTTTTGCTGCCACTTTTCAACATCCTTTTATTTTATTAATTTTACCACATTTTTCTAAAAACTGCAAATTTTTAAATATCCACAATATTTTTAAAAACAAATTTTTGTTGATATAAAACAAAAAAACACCTGCTTGGGTGTTTTTTAATTTTATTCTGTCATATTTGTTGTCGACTCGGTATTTGGCAATGGAGCATTTTCGCCATCTGGCACAGAGTTTTGTTCTGTTAAATTTATTCTTATTTGGTTAATAACTCCTGTAGATTGTCTAGCGGCATTTCTTGAAGAAATATGCTCTAAAGCCTCTTCTATTAAGGCATGATCTATTGTAGTTGGATCCTCATTAGAAATTTGAATTACTATATTCTGCCCACTATTGTTTTGATCTTTGTTGTTTTGTAGCCCCATGTATTGTTCCTCACTTAATGGTTGATCGGGAACAAATGCCAATAATCCATCTTTTTCATACAGTTTTAACGCTAGTTTATTTGCATTTTGATTATAAAATCTATTGTACGCAAAAAAATTACTGGTACTAAACGAACACACATCATGGTTATTAGCAAAATCTCTCATAATTTTGCACATTTGAACAGGATCATCTACACAATAAGGCGCCCCTCCTATAACTGATGCAATTGTAAGTAAATTAAAACAAACAGGTTGTCTACCTATTATCTCTCCAACCCTTGGTTGGATGCTTTCATCTTCCGAATTTTCTTTTACAGCTTTAAATACGCCTTTTAAGTGCGCTACAATATTTTCTATTCTTTCTTGTCTAAAAAACTCTAATTGCTTACTTGCTTGCTCTCTTGTTTCTGGATTTGATAATCCTGTTTTTATTATACCTAAAATTTCAGTTCTCGCACCAAAATCCGCCTCAATCTCACTTGGGTTTGCTAGCCACCTTTTATGGGTTTGGTCTTTTTGCCATTTTTCTGGAAACAAAGCTATTTGCGCCAATTTTCCAAATGAAAAATTCTTTTCATACTGCAAAACATGATACCATTCGTGTAAAATATTTCTATAAATTGCATATGGATCTTTTGCTTTTGTAATAGTGCCTAAATTCATCAAAATACCAGGGTTTAATTCGTTTTGATCATATTTAGATGGAAACAATTCCATAACTCCACTGCATCTTCTACCCAACAAAAAACCGAATGCCACATAGTCTTCAGGTATATCATATTTTTTACAAAAATAAGCATTGATATCATTAAAAGCTTGTTGTGCAAAAAATACTTTTTCAAGCGGAGAAAAAGAAGTAAAATTCTCTCTTACAGATTCTAACCTTTCATACATTCTTGCTTGCATTTGTTGCAATTCTTGCTGTTTTATGGTCATTTTTCGACATCCTTTTATTTTATTAATATTATCATATATTGGTAAAAATTGCAAACTTACAGTTATTTAGACATTTTTTATTAATATTTTTAATAAAAATCAAAACAATACGCTATAAAAATTATTTACACTCTATATGCCCAAATATTGTTTGCCTGTTTTTTTATTTGTGATAAAATTTTAATAGCGAGGATTTATGAAAGTTGTTTTAATTGTTTTAGACAGTTTTGGAGTTGGTGAAATGCCTGATGCTGATCTTTTTGGCGATAAGGGTAGCAATACTTATTTAAACACTTATAAAAAAACAAAAGTGGATCTTATTAATTTAGCTTCACTTGGCCTTAACAACATTGATGGTATCAATCTTTCAAACAAAGATGTAAGTGCAAAATATGGCAAAATGAAAGAATTAACTTTTGCAAAAGACACTACAGCTGGTCACTATGAAATTTGTGGTGTGGTGTTAAATCAACCCTACCCAACCTTTCCAGGCGCGTTTCCTAAAGAGTTAATAGATAAACTTCAAAAAGAACTTAACATAACTTTTATTGGCAATGAAGTTGCATCTGGAACAGAAATTATTAAACGCCTTGGACAAAAACACTTGCAAAGTGGTTGCCCTATAGTTTACACATCTGCAGACTCTGTTTTGCAAATCGCCACACATATTGACAAGTTTTCGGTTGAACAATTATATGATTTGTGCAAAAAGGCTCGTAAAGTTTGCTGTGGAAAATATAACATAGGCAGAATTATAGCTAGACCTTTTGCAACAAACAAAAATGGTGAGTTTTATAGGCTTGAAGCTCGCAGAGACTACGCTTTAGAACCACCCAAACCAACACTTTTAGATAAACTAAAACAAAATAATTTTGACGTGGTTTGTATTGGAAAAATAGCAGATATTTTTTGCAATCGTGGCGTTACAGAAAGTTATCACTCAAAAAACAATGCTCAAGGTATAGAAGAAATAAAAAAACACACAAAAAGAACAGATATAAATGGTTTAATTTTTGCAAATTTGAATGATACCGATTCTCTTTATGGGCACAGAAATGATTATAAGGGCTATGCTAATGCATTAAAAGATTTTGATAATAATTTGCCAGAAATTATTAATAACTTGCAAGATGAAGATATTTTAATTATCACTGCAGATCACGGATGCGACCCAACAACACCAAGCACAGATCACTCAAGAGAATACGTTCCTATTTTAATTTATTCTAAATCAGCACAACAAAATATTAATTTAGGAACTCTTAATGGCTTTGATGTTATTAGCAAATCAATTTTAGATTTGTTTAACATAGAAAAATATAAAAACAACATTTTAAAATAGGAGTATTTTTATATGGCTACACCACACAATAGTGCAAAAAAAGAAGATATTGCAAAAACAGTTATTATGCCTGGCGACCCACTTAGAAGCAAATTTATAGCAGAAACTTTTTTAAAAGACGCTAAATTAGTTAACAATGTTAGGGGCATACAAGGATATACCGGCACTTATAACGGAAAAAAAGTAACAGTAATGGCAAGCGGTATGGGCTGCCCTACAATTGGTATTTATTCTTACGAATTGTTTAAATTTTATGATGTTGACAAAATTATAAGAGTAGGCTCTATAGGATCACTAAAAAAAGATATAAAAATTATGGATTTAATTGTTGCAGAAAAATCTTATACAAATACAAACTACGACAATTTTTATATTAAAAATGGTGGCGAGGGATACATATGTGGATCTAATGCCCTTATAAAAAAAGCAAAAAAGATTGCTGATAAAAACAACATGGTTTGCCATTTGGGAGACATTTTGTGTTCTGATACTTTTTATTCTGACGCAGACGTAAATCAAAAAGCAATTGAAAAAGGCTTATTAGGTGTTGAAATGGAAAGCGCAGCATTATACATAAATGCAAAAAAACTTAAAAAAGATGCTCTTTGTATTTGCACAGTTTCAGATAATATTGTTACAGGTGAAGTCACCACAAGCGATCAAAGACAAAATGCTTTTACAGACATGATAAAAGTTGCTCTTGAATTGGTTTAATTTTATAATAATTAAAGTTATTTTAGTTTAACATTTTTAAAACTAGCGCAATAAAAAAAATACCTTATCATAATAATTTTGATAAGGTTTTTTCTTGTCTTTTCAATGGTAATTCTTTATATTATATCTATAAAGATAGCACTAAAGGTGAAGGTATGAAAAAGAAAATATTTAGTTTAATATCTGTTTTATTTTTGATGGTTTTTTGCTTGCCTATAATTAGCTCTTGTGTTGAATCTAATAATAAACATGATAAGTTTTCGATAGTGTTTTTTGTAGATGACCAAGAGTATGCTACAGTTACAACTGCAGGTAAAGAACTTGTTACTTTGCCTCAAAGTCCCGCAAAAAAAGATTATGTTTTTGGTGGATGGTATTTTGACAGAGAGTTTACAAATGAGCTTTGTAGCGATAGCTTTGTTAATAAATATTTAACAAAAGATATAGTTGTATATTCAAAATGGATCTCTGCAGAATACGGGCCATATGTTCTTACTCAAACATCAACAAACTATACTGATCAGGTTTTAAGTCAAGTTTTGCTTGATTGCGATAGCCATAATGATTGTTTTTTGCAATGGCAAAAACCAAATTCAATTTTAAACAATGCAATGACAAAACATCTTGTCAATCATATAAAAGATGGCGTAACTACTACTCAAACAGTAGAAGTTGAGGCTATTGCAAAGCTGGATAATGGTTATTGTTTTCAAGATATGATATTTACACTAAATGCATCTAAAAAAACTGCAACTGTAAAGTCAAATAGTGATAGTATAATTAATGCTATTATTCCTGCAAGGGTACTTTATAATGAAACAATTTATGTTGTAGATGAGACAGCCAATCATGCATTTTATGATATCGACAGTCTAAAATATGCTTATGTTCCAGCAACTATAAAAAGTTTTGGTAGCGTAACTTTTGCTCACAACAAAAATTTAGAGACTGTTGAACTTGATAAAAATTTGACAGAGCTTGGAATACAAATGTTTATGTACTGTTCACAACTACAAAACATTGAAATACCACAAAACGTAAAAACTATTCCTCTTGGATTTTTGTATTCTTGTTATAAAGTTGACAATATTAGCTTGCCAAGTGGCGTAACAAAAATTAATAATTCTGCTTTTTATAATACATCAATTACTTCAATTGATTTTCCAGATGGTCTTTTAGAAATAGGCTCTCACGCTTTTTCTGGAACTAATTTTGAAAAAATAGAGATTCCTGCAACAGTATACCTTATTGATAAAGAAGCATTTTCAAGAATTTCTACATTAAAAGAAATAATTATTTTAGGCAAAAATATAGAGATAGGTTTAGAAGCATTCGCAAATTGTTATAACCTAAGAACCGTTTTTTTAAACTCATCTTCTCTTGTTAATAACATAACTACAAATACACAAAATACACATAATTTAATTTATAACATTCAAAATAATGATATTTTGTATATTAGCAATGACATAACAATAACATCTCCTTATATAACAGAATTATTCACTAAGGTTGATTCTTCTGTTTTTGGATATAATGCATACAAATTTGGTAAATACTCTCAATTATCAGCTCAAAATTTTGTTAATAGAATATACGTAAAGAATTGTGATTTATATGGCAATGAAACTATA